>NZ_PTQW01000012.1 GCF_004343725.1 Treponema sp. J25 | reverse complement strand
ACTATTATGGCAGAGCGCGGTTGTCTTCTACTTTTTATGTTCGTTTTTTGCTTTTGCCGATATATTCCCTTGGCTTGAATGGTATGGTAGTAAGGTAGAAGGAGCTCAAATATATGACGGTGTATATGGTGTCATTTCTGATTGGGATGTCAATCTTTCTCCATGGTTGAGGAAAATATATGTAGACTTTTTTGGAGCTTCAATTCGAAAAGTTTCGAATGACTATGGAATTGGTTCCTTTAATTATTTAAAAGAAAATAAAATCTCTTTGTTATCAAAACTAGAAACAGAAAAAATTGGTTTTATAACCTATGCTTTTATAAATGGGTTGTGGATTAGTTTAGATACAGCAAATATTTATAGATACCTAACGTCTCTGGAGTTGAAAGTGGGTGATTATAAGGGGAATGAGAAATTCCCTGTAGAGGGATGGATACTGAACAACAAACCGACAATTATTATAAAGGATATGAGCTTAATAAATATAGAATATGAATTTTATACAGGTTTATGGAAGAGCATAAATAGGAATATTATTTTTTCTCTTAGTTTAAATGCGAAAAAGAATTTATATATGAGTTATGATAAAGATATTCTTCCTTTTTTTTATTATGGAGTGAATGAAATCTTTGCTAAAGATTATTTTTATTTCTCTTTGGGATGTGATTATGTTTTTAAACAAATATTTAATTATACAAATATCAATGATAAAGGGGAAGAAGAAGATTTTCTTGTTTATCCAACAATAGGTCTTGTCTACAGAATAGGGGGTTACACAAATACTTATTCTTTTTGTTGGCTTGATCATACCTTGGAACTGCGCTCTTTTATATTACCATTTAAAAATGGGAAAATGAATGTTCCTGTCAGTATGTCTCTAATATTTAGTGTAAATAATCCTCAATGGAACGATTATACATTTTCAACTCTTGTCAATGTAGGGTTAGGATACTATCAATACTAAAAGGGGGTAAAATATGTTGTATGTTGTAAGTGATAATATTATATATTCAGATGTTACTATGGAATTCTTCGAAACAGGGAAAGAATTAATAGATCTGGTTAGGAGAAATCCTACAGAAGAAAATCAAAACAAAAATGAAACCTTAAGAAATATAAGAAAGGATATTGGCGATTTAACAGAGAATCAGAATGCCAATGCCATCATTGAGCAGAATAATCCTTTTTTCTCTCTTCGTAGGTTGACATTTATTATGACAAACGCATGTAATTTTAGGTGTTCTTATTGTTATGAAGATTTTTATGAAAATGGTAAGTTGAATAGTCCGAAGAATCAGATAATAAATATAAATAGTTGTATTAAATACGTAGAAAAAATAAGTAACATTTATAATAAAATTGAGAGTATATGTTTTTTTGGGGGAGAACCACTTCTGGAGCTAAATAATATTCAAAGTATTTGTAAGGAATTAAAAGAAAGAGGTTATAATATTCATTTTAGTATTATTACTAATGGTTCTATTTATAATGATAAAGTATATTCCCTTCTTAAAAACTATCAATTTAGTATTACTGTTAGTTTGGATGGACCAGAAGAATACCATAATCTGACAAGAATATCTAGAAATGGAATGGGAACATATAAAAATGTAGCGAATAATATAAAGAATATGATAACGGATGGGCTTCCTGTTTCGATTCAAGGAACACTTACCATGGAGCATATAGACAAGGGTTTTGGTATTGTTGATTTTTCTAAGTTTTTAAAAAAAGAATTTAATATTAGTAATGCCCATATAGTACCTGTTCAATATGATGGTAATAGCCAGATCCAATGGAATAATGATGCAATTGAAAAATTAATAAAATCATATTTAGATTATGATATATATAACATCAAAAAAATAGAAGAAGGCAGATACGAAGATATTCTTTTTTCATCTGCTTTTTTTGATGTTCTAATCGCAATAATAAATAAAAGAAGAAACTATCTTATTTGTCCTTCTGGAACAGAGCTTGCTGTTTCCACGGAAGGTTTTTTATATCCATGTTTTATGCTTGTTAATAAAGATTGCATAAGGCCTCTTGGTGATCTTAACACTCCTGATAAAATAATAAAGAATAATATATTAGATTATATTCAGGAAACCATGAAAGTTAATACTCGTTTTTGTCGCAGTTGTTATGCAAAAAATATATGTCATGGCTGTGTTGGAGCTAATGTGAATGAGAATAAATCTATTAATATACCTTCACGTCTTTTATGTGCATTGACTAGAGAAAGAGTAAAAAATGTAATTATTTATATAAATGATTTACAAAAAGATAAGAGACAATGGAAGAAATTTGTAGATAATTTTAATTTATGTTTTAGTTCCAAAAGGAATAATTATGAATGTTGAGAATAATTCTATACTAGTTCTTTCTGGAATAGTAAAAAATTATAAAGACTTATCTGTATTGAAAGATCTTAATATGGAGATTGATAAAGGCGATGTTGTCTCAATTGAAGGAAAGAATGGATGTGGTAAGACAACCTTACTATCTATTATTTTGGGGTTTGAAAAAGCAGACGCGGGTTTTGTAAAAGCTGAAAAACTAGGGGAAGGAATGTCTGGTTATATTAATCGCCCTATTCTTTTTAGAAATATGACGATATTAGAAAATATAGAATATTTTTTTACACTATCAAATAAAAAAATAAAAGAAGAAATAATCTTAGATTATTTAGATTATTTAAGTATTAAAGATATAAACAAAAGAGCAAAGGATTTATCTACCGGAATGCAAAAAAAAGTTGCTATTCTTCGTCATCTGCTTACTAAATCAGATTTGTATGTTTTTGATGAACCCTTTTCTGGCCTTGATGAGGAAAGTGTTGAAAAGATAAAGAATCTTTTTAGGAAAGAAGTTGTAGAAAGACAGGCTTCTTTATTGTATACAAATCATCAAAAAGAAATAGTTGTTCTTGAAAATCAGAAGAACTATGTTCTTGAAAATGGTATATTGAAGGATAAAATATGAGCAAATATTTTATAGAAAACAGAAAAATATATTTAGAGTTGTTTATCTGGATTCTTGTTTTCTTTTTCATCTCTTTTTTATGTTGGTGCCAGGTTAGATTAGGAACAAACTTGGTCATTACACCAAAAGAATATTTACTCATAACCAATAATTTTTTGCTTTCTTTTTTTATTTTTTACATTATTGTTAATGAGATTTTGTATTTTTCCCAAGATTACTTGTACGGTTATATATATGTATATCTTGAGTCTTTGAAAAGTAGAAAAAAGTATTATGCTTTTAAACTGAAGGCTTCTGTTCTTAAGTGGCTAGTTATATATGGGCTAATAACATTATTATCATTAATGATCGCTCCTCAATTTAAGAGTGAAATAGGTATTCTTATCGAAAATACTACTATCGATATATATAACTTGTATTCTCGCTATTTAATGCAACAAATCCCCTTTATATTATTAATGGTTCTGGTAATGCAGTTAGGGGGTATGATTGTTATCATAAAAAATGATAGTATTTTCTTATCTCTAATGACCGGTTGTGCTTTATTGATTGTTTCTGTTTTCTTGGAAGCTTATTTTCCTCTTTACAAGTACTTTATGTTCGGTGGTATTTCATGCTTTTTTGAATATGCTTCTATTCAATCAAAATTATGTGTATATGGTGTAAATGTGGTGTTTTTGTTGTTATGTAATATAGTTATGTATTATCTGAATGTATTTTTGCTGGAACGAAAGGACATATTATGGAGAATTTCTGTAAAGTAGAATTGTTTTAGTTTTTTGTTGATATCCATTAAATTAAAGTTAATTTTTACTTTGTAATAGAGTGGTAGAAGAGGATAATTTAGTATATTCTTAGCATCATGAATCTCCTTTCTTTCTACGATGCTTGCACCCTTTGTCCCCGTAACTGTGGGGTTAATCGAAATCGGGGGGACCGGGGTTTTTGTGGTGAAACGGCGGCCCTCCGAGTTGCTGTAGCGAATATTCATAAGGGAGAAGAGCCTCCTATTACCGGCCTGGGAGGGTCGGGGACTATTTTTGTAACCGGTTGTACCCTGGGCTGCCTTTTTTGTCAGAATTGGCAGGTCTCTCAGCATGGGATGGGGCGGGTGGTGGAGACCGATGAGCTAGCCCGTATCATGCTGGCCCTGCAGGATGTGGGAGCAGAGAACATCAATATTGTTACCGGAAGCCACGCCCTTCCCGCCCTTTGCGAAGGAGTTCTACGGGCCCGAAAAGAGGGACTTGAAATACCGATTTTATGGAACAGTTCTGCCTATGAAAGCGTGGCAGCCGTCGAAGCAGGCTCTCCCTATATCGATGTGTACCTTCCTGACCTGAAGACCCTGGACGAGGAAATAGGTCGCCGCTATTTTCATGCCCCTGATTATGGCATGAAGGCCCAGGAAGCTATCCTGAAAATGATAGAGCTAAAACCCCTTGTGTATGGGCCGAGCCGGCATAATCGTAAAACCTCGGCCCAGGTTCCTGCTCTTCAGGAAGAAAAGACTGGGGAGGCCGAAGATACCGTATCGGTCCTTCGTCAGGGGGTGGTTATCCGTCACCTGGTGTTGCCTGGTCAATTGGATGCGACCCGGCAGGTGCTGGAATGGTTTGTCAGCCACGCCCAGGGAAAGGCCCTTCTTTCCCTCATGACCCAGTATACGCCGGTGTATCAAGGGGGGCACGTCTCTCAGGGAAGTATCCCCGGTCGCTATGTGGGTCAGCGGGAATTTGATACCCTTATGAGATGGCTGGATGACTATGAGATAGAGGGGGGCTTTTATCAGGAATTGGTTCAGGACGATGAGTGGCTGCCGGACTTTAATCGGATAAATCCGTTCTCTTCGGAGCTTTCGGTTCCCGTCTGGCACTGGACGGCAGGATTTGTTCGGTCCTCCGGGAAATAGATCGAGAGTTTTAGGATTCCCCTTTTCCCCCCCATTGGATAATAAAGTGAACAACTTTTTATTTACAAAACCGGTTTAATAATCATATACTGATGGTGGATAGGGATACAAACATGCCGATAAACATACCAATCCGGGAATTTCGGTACTAGCGGGGCTCAAGAGAGCTGAACCCGCGAAATCGGTATTGTGAATGGGCCAGGGTAAAAACTAAAAAGAAGGAGTACCAATCGATATGGTAGATCAGAACAAGCCTCGTTTGGGTATAGCAGTGCCGGTGGGGGCGCTCCGAACAGCAGACAATGAGGGAGTAGGGGATTTCCTTTCGCTTATTCCGCTGGGAAACTGGTGTGCATCCCTCGGTATTACCCTAATCCAACTCTTGCCCGTAAATGACACGGGTTTTCAAAGTTCTCCGTACAGTGCCCTTACTGCCTATGGTCTCCACCCCTTATATTTACGACTGAGTGCCATCCCAGAAGCGAGTCGGTATACAAAAGAAATTAGGGCACTAAAAGAAAAATACGATAGTCAACATCGCTTTCTGTATGGGGCTGTTCAGGATGCCAAAATAGCCTTACTGCGTACCATATACTCGGATGAAAAAGAAGGCATTCAAAAACGGAGTGTGGCCGGTGGCGACATTGGGGAATGGATAACCACCAATCCCTGGGTAATTGAGTATGCCCTTTTCCGTTCTTTAAAAGATCGCCATGGGGGGCGCCACTGGAAAGAGTGGCCCGAATTCCAGCAGGTGGAAAAAGAGGCCCTCCTTTCTTTGTGGGAAAACCCTGCCTATCGGGAAGAAGCCCTTTTCTGGGTGTGGGTTCAGTTCAATCTGGATAAACAATTTCGAGAGGCCGCTCGGGCGGTGCGAAATCTGGGCATCATGTTAAAAGGGGACTTACCAATTCTTCTTAACGAGGATTCCTGTGACGTGTGGGCCCACCCGGAGTATTTCTTTCGGGAACTTTCGGCGGGGGCGCCGCCGATGCCCATGGAACCGGCGGGCCAGAATTGGGGATTCCCCGTGTATAATTGGGAACACCATGCAAGGGAAGGCTTCCGGTGGTGGAAAGAGCGGGTTCGTCATGCATCTACCTATTATGATGCCTATCGACTCGACCATGTGCTGGGGTTTTTTCGGCTCTGGGCTACTTCTGTTTTTGATGAAACCGCCGCCCTGGGGCGGTTCCTTCCTTCTGAGCCGATCTTCCGTACAGAACTCGAACAGCGGGGGTTTGATGGAGGAAGAATTCGGTGGCTTTCGGAACCCCACGTCCCAACCCAGGAACTGAGAAATGCAGTAGGGGATCTGCCGCAGGCCGAGGCGGAGGTCCGCAAGGTCTGCGCCCTTGCCCTGGAGCAGATCGGGCAGGAGCCTCTCTGGTTGTTTAAAAAGACCATCCGGGGCGAACGGGATCTTAAGAACCTCGATATTAATGAGTCATTGCGGACGTGCTTATTAGGGGCCTGGAAAAATCGGACCTTACTGGAATACGAACCAGGGGTCTTTGTGCCCACCTGGACCTATTGGGATACCCGGGCCTTTACTTCCCTTTCTGACGAGGAACGCTGGAAGCTCGATACGCTTATCCAGGAAAAACGTCGAGCCTCGGAAAAACTCTGGGAACAGCAGGGGCGCGCTATTCTTTCGGCTCTTAAAGAGGCCAGTTCCATGGTAATTTGTGCGGAAGATCTGGGAGCTATCCCTGATTGTGTGCCGGTGGTATTAGAGGAGCTTGGCATTTTAAGCCTAAAAATAGTTCGATGGACCCGAAAATGGAATGAATGGGGCGAACCCTATATTCCCTTTGAACAGTATCCTGAGCGGGCGGTGTGTACACCGGCGGTACATGATACGAGTACCCTTCGTCAGTGGTGGGAAGCAGAGGCGGATCGAGAAGCCTTTAAGAGAATTCTTAAGGATCCTGACTTGCCCGATACTTATACACCCCAGGTAGCATTTGCAATTTTGAGAGACTGTGCGGCAAGTCCTGCCCGTTTTGTGATTTTTCAAATCCAGGATCTATTACATCTATCGGGGCGGTGGTATACTAAAGATCCTGGGGAGGAGCGGATAAATATTCCCGGGACGGTGAGTAGTTTTAATTGGACCTATCGTCTCCCTGCCCCAATAGAAGTATTGGCAGAGGATACGGTACTCAGCGAAGCGGTGCGGGCCCTGGCTGAAATACGGGATTCCCGGTTTCTAAACAAGAAATAAAGCGAGGAGTTAATAATGGAAAGGCTGGTTATCAGTTTACAAAGACTTACTCCGTCCATGTGCTTACCGGGGACAGAAGAAAGGTGCTCCCCCGATGCAGAGAGTACTGTGGCAGGTCACGGGACCATTTCTGCCCGAACCGTGCCCTTTTGTGGTGCCGATGGTGGAACCGGAGGGGGCATCCCAGGCCCCCGGGCGGACCTCTGTTTTGCCCAGCGGGAATTTCATGTGGCCCGCTCCATCCGGGATCAATATGAATTACCGGCACCCCTTTTTGCGCTCCGGGGAAATGTGATTCTTGCGGACTTTAAGGCGGTCCGAGATTTTGCCCATAAAATCAATAGCCGTATTAACCCGGAACTCCACCCTGAACGGTACATTCGGGCAGGGAAACTCAACGCCATGGGGCTCATTGATGAAATTTTGCACTACGTGGCAGCCCTGTACCGGGAACAGGCCGCTCCTATGGCCCTCGAAAGTTTGTACACCGCCCTGGAAGAAAAACTCGGTAAGGAAAAGCTAGCCCGCCTTTTTACCACCTTTGTAGAGCTGTTCCCTCCCCAGGTGGTATATGAAGGAGGGCAGACCGTGGCTGCCTATCTTGCTGGTTCAGATGAGGGAATCCCCAATCGCCTCCTGGTACTGGAAGAATTGATGCTTCTGCGGCTTGCCAATGAAAATCCCGCCTTTGAGCCCTTCCTCTTTATGTTTTCTGATGCTCCCCTTGTAAAAGAAACGGCCTATGCGGAGGCCATAAGGGTTATTAAAGAACACTTTAAAACACTCCCCTATTTTGGCCCCGATCATCAGGACCTCTGGGAAATGCTCCACAGCCCTGCGGTCGCAGAACCCTACTCCCTTACGGGTCAACTGGAATATATCCGTAAGAAGTGGGGGCTCCTCATCGGCAAGTATTTAAAACGATTACTCACGAGCCTGGACGTTATTAAGGAAGAAGAAAAGCCCGTATTTATGGGGCCTGGCCCAACCCGCACGTACGTGTATTCCGAACTAGAGCATGAGTATGAGCGGTTTAGCGAAGACCGGGAATGGATGCCCCGAACCGTACTTATGGCTAAGACTATCCTTGTTTGGTTGTATCAACTTTCCCGGAAGTACAACCGGGACATCCATCGGCTGGACCAAATCCCCGATGAAGAACTGGATGAACTTGCCCGTCGGGGTTTTACGGGGCTATGGCTTATTGGTATCTGGGAACGGAGTAAGGCAAGCCGGGAGATTAAGCGTCGTTGTGGAAACCCCGAAGCGGCCGCCAGCGCCTATAGCCTGTACGATTATGATGTGGCCGCCGAATTAGGGGGCTGGGAAGCCCTGGATAATCTGCGGCATCGCTGTGCCTGGCGGGGGATCCGCCTTGGGGCGGACATGGTCCCAAACCATACGGGGATCGATTCTCGCTGGGTCATGGAACATCCCGATCGGTTTCTACAACTCCGGTATCCTCCCTTCCCTGGTTATACCTTTAACGGGGAAAATCTTTCGGATCGGGAAGGGATAGGGATCTACCTGGAAGATCACTACTATAGCCGCAGCGATGCGGCGGTGGTCTTTAAACGGGTGGATTTCAGAACCGGCGACGTTCGGTATATCTACCATGGGAACGATGGTACCTCCATGCCCTGGAACGATACGGCCCAGATCGATTTCCTTAACCCTGAAGCCCGGGAAGCGGTGATTCAAACTATTATTGGGGTGTGTAAACAGTTCCCTATTGTGCGTTTTGATGCGGCCATGACCCTAGCAAAACGGCACATTCAGCGCCTTTGGTATCCCGAACCAGGCCATGGGGGAGATATTCCGAGTCGGGCCGAATTTGCCCTGACAAAAGAAGAGTTTGATCGGCGGATGCCCGTGGAATTCTGGCGGGAAGTGGTGGATCGCTGTGCGGTGGAAGCCCCTGATACATTGCTTCTGGCAGAGGCCTTCTGGATGATGGAAGGCTACTTTGTTCGTACCCTGGGCATGCATCGGGTGTACAATTCCGCCTTCATGAACATGCTCAAGATGGAAGAAAACGCCAAATATCGGGCTACCATCAAGAATACCCTGGAATTTGATCCCCAGATCCTGCAGCGTTTTGTGAATTTTATGAATAACCCCGATGAAGAAACCGCGGTGGCCCAATTTGGAAAGGGGGATAAGTACTTTGGGGTATGCACCCTCATGTGTACCATGCCGGGGCTTCCTATGTTTGGGCACGGCCAAATAGAGGGCTTTGAAGAAAAATACGGAATGGAGTATCGTCGGGCCTACCGGGATGAAGTACCCGATGCCGCTCTGGTGGCCCGCCATGAGCGGGAAATATTCCCCCTGTTAAAAAAGCGACGACTTTTTGCTGGGGCAGAACACTTTGCCCTGTACGACCTTTTTACTCATGATGGTTCAGTAAACGAAAACGTTTTTGCCTACTCTAATCGACTGGGGGATGAGCGGGCCCTCGTACTCTATAACAATAGCTATCAACGGGCTGCCGGTTGGATTCGGGAAGCTTCCCCGGTAATGCGGAAAAACGCCGATGGGAGCAAATCGTTGGTACGCCGTTCCCTGGTGGAAGCCCTGGGGTTAAGCGGCGCCCCGAACCGTTTTACGGTACTGCATGAGCAACGGACCGACCTGTGGTATATCCGCTCGAGTAAAGAACTGGCAGAGCAGGGACTCTTTATCGCCTTGGATGGCTATCAATCCCAGGTGTTTTTAGATATTCACGAAGTAGAAGATAATAGTCTTGGCCACTGGAGAAAGTTATGGAATGAACTTGCAGGCAGGGGCGTGCAGAACCTGCATAGTGCTTTCCAGGATCTTTTCTTGCGAGACCTTTATGGAGCTTTTAAGGAACTGGTAAAACCTTCGTTTTTCAATGCCATAAGGGCTCTGTGTGATCCCGCTGAAAAATCTATTAAGGCTGCGCCTTTTTTGGAATCGATCCGGGGGGCTGCCTTGCGATATGTACAGATTGCCCGGGATTACCTGGATGGTGCCTCGGGTCAATATGAATCCTTTGAACGGGATAGTTCCTACACGATGGTGCAGGACGAAAAGATCTGGGAATCCTTTGCCCTTTCGCTCCAGCGGTTGTTTAAACTGGTAGAATACGAAGGACGTCCTCCTGCAGCGTTTTCGACTTCTACGAAAAATCTTATTAAAGAACTGGTCCGTACCTGCGGCGAACAGCCCCGGGTTGCCAGTTATGTGGCGGGATATGCTATTCTGGCCCTGAACCGGGGGATTATCGGAGAAGGGGCAAGCGGAAAGGATGCCCGCCGCCTGGTGGATCACTGGTGCCTGGATCGGAAACTTAAGGAAGTGTATCAGGAAATGGGCTATCCTTTCGAAGAGGTTGATCGGGTGGTGGAACTCCTCAAGCTTATCCTGGAACACTCCACCCGCGAACTAGCTCCTGAGGAAACGCAGGAAAAGAATAAGGCCCTTCTGCTTGCCCGGGAAATATTTACAGATGCCCATACCCGCGCCTTCCTGGGAGTCCATCTTTTTAATGACATTGAGTGGTTTAATAAGGAACGCTTCGAAGAGGCGCTCCTCTATGCCACCCTCGTGGCCTGTATTGAGTCCGACGATGCGGGATTCAAAGATCCCGCTCTTTCCTCTCGCCGGTCTTCGCGCCGAAAAGATCATGGTCAGGAAGAAGGGCCTTCTCGTTTTACGCCAACCCCCCATCCTTCAAAAATTCGCTTTGCCGAATGGCACCGACGGGTGGAGGAAGTAGCCCGAATACACCTTGATTTTCTCCAGGCCCTGTCAGACTCGGCCTATCAGGTGGCCAACATCGAACAAGCTTTGAAGGGAACGTTGCCAATAAAAAAAATTAAGCCCCTATAAAACGAGTAGGGGGACGGGAAGGAACTAGGTTCGATGGATGAACTCGTAGAGCCCCTCCGGCGCGCCGGGGTGCGATGGTCTTTTGTTCAATTTAGTGCGCTGGATGCCTATTTTGGAGAGCCCCCGCTGAATTATCGATGGGTCCAGGTGGACGCGGAGTTGCAAAACCTGGCCCGCTGGTACGATGAGCTCCTGTTCCCCGGCGCCATGGTGGCCGATGCGATGGTTCAGAAGGGGGAGCAGGTCCTGTTCTTCCGTTGCGGTGCCTCGCTCCTTCAGGGGCTTCCTGCCTATCGCATCCTTACCCTTTCCTACCAACCAGAGCAGGATGTCTTTTATGATCCTGAAGCCAGGTACTGGTCAATCCGTTCGTTAAAAACTCCCCATCTGGAGAAGGTCTCCTGGTGGGATACCCTTGATAGCCATTCAAGTTATGAGCGGGCCGCTTTTGAAGGGGCCATTTTGCTTGCCCGGTATACAGAGCCGGCGCTCCTCGTTTCTTCTACAGAAATCCATGATGAAATTCTGCGCATTGTGGCAGAAACGATTCTTGATCTTTCTAATCATGAAAATCTTCCGATTCGTTTGCAACAACTGCTTCTCTACTATGTGCTTAGTTCAAAAAACACCGCCCTGGCGTTTCGTTTGTTAAAAGAGATAGGCTTTATCCATGCCTACTGGCCAGAACTGGATGCCCTTGAAACCATTGATCATGCAAAGGAATACCACCCCGAAGGAAATGGCTGGGAACATACCCTCGAAACCTTTCGGCATCGGAAGAAAAGCGATTTTGTGCTTTCCCTGGCCTTGCTTCTCCATGATATAGGAAAGCCCCTGGCCGATGTTTCTGGGAGTCATCGGTTTGACCGGCATGCGGAATTGGGGGCCCAGGTGGCGAGCCGGTTTCTGGAACGGCTTGAATTCCCCCCTTCCCTTATCGAAAAGGTGCATTTTTTGGTGCGCCACCATATGATGCCTGCGGCCTTGCCGAAACTGCCCTACAACCGGGTTAAGGATGCCCTGGCGAATCCCCTGTTTCCTCTCTTGTTGGAATTGTATCGTTGTGATGAGGCCTCGTCCTTTAAAGGGCTGGATGGGTACTACGCAAGCGCCGCCCTGTATCAAAACTACCTGCGCAACCGACGAAATCCCTATCGACGAGAGGATGGTCAAATAGAGCGCCCCCTTTTGTAACACCCCGTTCTCTTAAACAGCCTGGAGGTGGCTTCCCTGAGGGGGGCAATCGAGGGTTCCCTGCATATCCACCGCTCGGGAGAAAGCCCCGTTAATCCTTTCCTTAACAGCAACCGGCGATAGCCGCCTCAAGGGCATCGATATGGGGGGGGATGATGCTTACGGGGACACTTTCTTTTTCCAGTTCTTGAAGATGGGGTGGGGTAACCGGACGCTTACCGGTTAATTCCTCAAGGAGATCCGCATATTTAGCAGGATGCCCCGTGGAAAGCACCACCACGTGCCCGTCTTCCAGGTCTGCTTCCAAGAGTTTTTCCGCCGCCGCAAGCCCCACTGCTCCATGGGGGTCCAGATGAATTTTATAGGTTTCCCAGGCTTTCCGAATGGCCTCCCGGGTTTCTGCATCGTTAATAGATTTCGGATACACCATGTTTCGCATGACCGCGGGGGCCTCTTCGTAAAATGCCGCAAGGCGTTCGTAGTTTGAGGGGTTTGCCACATCCATGGAGCGAGAGAGGGTCTGAATCGGTGCTTTGGGAATAAACTGTTTTCCCTTAAAGAAATCTCCAAAGGCATCATTGGCGTTGGTGGCCGCGATGAAACCATTTACGGGGAGTCCGAATTTCCATGCGTACAGACCGGCTAGAAGATTACCGAAATTCCCTGAGGGGACACTAAAAAGGAGGTCCCCCCGGACAAATTTTTTTATTTTGATGAAGGCATACAGGAAGTAAAAGGTTTGAGGTAAAAGCCGCCCCACATTGATCGTGTTAGCGCTCGTAACATGATAGCGGTTGATAAAGGGCCGATCTTCAAAGAGTTCCCGGATCAGTCGCTGGCAGTCGTCAAAGGTTCCATCAATCTGGATGGGAAGGATATTACCGCCGTTGGGAACAAAAGTCGCGGGATCCAGCCCTTTAACGGTGCCCCGGGGATACAGAATGACCGCCGTAAGCCCTTTCCGCCCCTGGAATGCCCGGGCGACACTGGAACCGGTATTCCCCGTGGTCGCCGTAATGGTCAGGGCATACCCATTTTCCCCCAGGAACTCTTCCATTACCGCCGCCAGGAAGGCAATACCAAAATCTTTAAAGACCCCCGTAGGTCCATGGTGCAATTCCAGAACAGAAAGATGATTGTTTAATTGTTTTAAAATTGGTTCAAAGTGAAAAGCACTTGTGGCTACCCGATTGGCCGAAATAGGGTTTAGTTCTCCTTCAAAAAGGGTGGGCACGATGGCTGCCACAAGGTCCCCGTAGGTAGTGTTTTGGTCCATATACAGGAAGAATTGCCGGAGATCCACCAGGGATGCGGGCACATAGAGGCCTCCATCTTCGGGAAGACATTGAAATATGGCGTCCTTAAAGGAAAGGGTCTTGTGTTTGTTTTTAGTGGTAGTAAAAACCATGGTCACTCCTTTTTACTGCGAGTGCATGCATACAATGTTCATACATCTTTCTATCAGGGGTAATTGTAGTTAATTCCCTTACGTGGGACAAGGTGGTTACTGACTATCTTCCAAAAAGGCGCTCTTTACGGATTTTTTTCTCCATCGTACAATGGGGCTATTCTTGATTAGCCCAATTAAAAATGAAAGGGCCCTCTGCAGCGATCCTGGAAGATGGGTAGCTACAAGAGGAGTATCATTTTGTAAGTTTAAAGAAGGGGGACCACCATGAAACCCATAGAAAAGGTTCTTATTGTAGGGGCAGGTGCTATTGGAACTGCCATAGGTTCCATAATTGAAAAAAACAAACCCGGTTCGGTAGCGGTTCTCGCTGATGGAGAGCGTTATGATCGCTATAATCGGGAAGGTTTTGTGGTAAATGGGGAAAAAATCCGTTTCCCCGTGGTGGCGCCGGTCCAGCATGCACTCCGTGATGGAGGGCCCAGGGAAGAAAGCCGGTCCAGCCCCTTCTTTGACCTGGTGATCGTGGCGGTAAAGTATCACCACCTCCAGGAGGCTATCCAGCAAATGGCCGGGCATGTGGGGCCCGAAACGACGATCCTTTCCCTTTTGAACGGTATTTCGAGTGAAGAAATCCTGGGCCAAACCTTTGGGGCTGGCCCAGGGGCCCCTGAGGGGGTCCATATCCCCCCCTATGCGATGATCCTGGGAATCGATGCGGTGCGGCTGGGGAACGAAACCCGTTTTGCTTCCACCGGTAAGATTTACTTTGGGGAGACCCTGAATAAAGAGGGTTCTTACAGTCCCCGGGTCGCCCGGCTAAAGGCCTTTTTTGATGCCGCCGGCGTGCCCTACGTTATTCCAGAGAATATGCTCCGGTCCCTCTGGTTCAAGTTTATGATCAACGTGGGGATTAATCAGGCCTCGGCAATTTTACGGGCCTCTTATCGGGTATTCCAGCAGGTTCCTGAGGCGAAGGCGGTGATGGAGGCCCTGCAGCGGGAGGTAATCGCCATTTCGCAGGTATTGAATATCAATCTGGGGGAAGAAGATCTGGCCGCCTGGGAAAAAACACTGGCCGGTTTGCACCCGGATAACTACACGTCCATGTGTCAGGATGTACTTGCGAGCCGGAAAACGGAAGTGGAAATGTTTGCCGGCACGGTGATTGCCCTTGGTCGTCAGTATCATATTCCTACGCCGGCCAATGAAATGGCCTATAACCTTATAAAAGCGATGGAATCGCTCTATTTACATTGAAAGTGTATCCGCTTGATGCTATGCTCAAACTACGATGGATATATACAGTGTAGGACCGCGCTTAAAGAAAGGAGCCGAGCAGGTTATAAAGGGTAAGGCCCTTTTCCTGGAAGCCCTTATTACTGGTCTTCTGGGAAAGGGCCATGTGCTTATTGAAGACATGCCAGGAGTAGGGAAAACTACGGTGGCAAAGACCCTGGCCCATCTTGTGGCCGATGGACAGGGGAAACCCCTTAGTTTTAAGCGTATCCAGTGTACCCCCGATGTGCTCCCCTACGATATTACGGGGGTAGATGTGTTTGACCCTGAAACGCGGTCCTTTCGTTTTCTACCGGGGCCCGTGTTTGCTCATTTTGTGCTGGCCGACGAAATTAACCGGACCACCCCCAAGGTTCAATCGGCTCTGCTGGAAGCTATGGCCGAGCAACAGGTAACCATTGGAACGACGACCCACCATCTTTCAGAGCCCTTTATGGTAATTGCCACCCAGAACCCCGTGGAAACTGAAGGAACCTATCCTCTGCCGGTGGCCCAGTTGGATCGTTTTATGATGCGCCTTTCGGTAGGATATCCGGATCGGGATGCGGAACTGGAAATTCTTTCGGAAAATCCCGCCGAAACGGTGCTCCATGAAATTCAACCGGTGGTTCAAAAAGAGGAACTCCTCGCGGCTCGAGCGGCAGTGACAAACCTCTATTGCCATCAGGAACTAAAGGAAAGCATCGCCGATCTTGTGCGGAGTACCCGGGAACATCCCGATATTCATTTGGGCTGTTCTCCCCGGGCGGGATTGCACCTTCTTATGGCCTGTAAGGCCCGGGCCTTACTCCATGGGAGAAACTATGTAACCGACGAAGATGTCCTCTTCCTTGCTCCCGCGGTATTAGCCCATCGCGTCCAGTTACGGGATCCCCGTGCCAGGGCCGAACCCCTTATCCAGGACTTAGCCCATCACTACCTGAAAAAACATGTGGCCCTTTCGAATATCTCCTGAATTTTCTTCAGTACCTACCGCTCGTGATAAAAAAGACCCTTTATCGGAAGGCCTCCGCCGGCAGGAAAAAGACGTTCTCCCGAAAGAAGGAGAGAAGATAGGCGGGGAGGCTGCCGGACGGGAGCGTACACGCTTCCCCGAGACTAGAGCACCGAATTTCCCCCTTCCCGTTGCCCCAAAAAAGGGACAATCGCATCTTTCCCTTAAAGGCGAGGCCCTGCTCTTTTGCCTTGTCAGTGGCGTGGCCCTGGTGATAGGTGTTGTTCGCCATGAGGTAGTATTAACCCTTTTAGGAATAGGAGGCCTGGCGGGCTTCTTCTATGGTGTAGTAAGTCTCTTCTGGGTGTCCTGGGGGATGCCGGCAGAACTCAACGCTTTACATTGGAGAATCTTGCCCGAAGAAACCGACGAAGCCCATCCACCTCAATGGGTTCTTACCTGGACGGATGAAAAGAAAATAAAAAAAGTGGGGTTCCCCGGTATCACTAAGCGCTACCATCTCGTGCTTGCTAGCCGGGATGGCCGGAGCATCGAAGTATATGCTTCCCTTCCCCGAGAGAAAGAGGAGACGAGGGATCTTCCCTTTCCTACCCGGCCCCGGGGCGCCTATGAAATAAAAAAAGAAGAACTTGTCATATATGATTTTCTGGGTTTCTGGGAACTTGCGTTTCCTAAAAGAAAAGGAGAAAGCGCCCCGGCCCTTCTTGTTCGGCCCCTTGCTCGGGAGGTGGCTTTTTCTCCCCCCTTTGTGGTGGGTGGTATACGGAGGCGGGAGAGTAAAACCGTACAAAAAACGGAGGACCTCACCGATCATCGCCCTTACGTGCCGGGGGATGATCCCCGTCGTATCAATTGGAAGCTCTACGGACATAGCCGGGAACTTTTTGTTCGAAAAGAAGAAACCGAACCTCCACCCCAATCGGAATATGTGCTTTTGTTAGATACCTATGCCGATCCTTCACTGTATTCGACCGAGGCCATGTGGTCTCGCACAGACCGGTTAGTGTATGCTGCCCTGGGGCTTGGGCGAGAACTGTTGGAGCACCGGGGTTCCTTACTCATGGGATATTCCGGAGGGGCCTTACAGATGGTACAGAAAAATGAGCTTTCGTATTATCTGGCTTTCCCCTATGGACAACGGGAAGGGCAAGACCTTCCCGTTCCTCCGCCGGATAAGGGGGTCTTCCTTTTCGCCCTTCCCCGTCGTTCTGTTGAGGCCACGGCCCTTACCGCTTTGCTCACCCGGTGCCAATCGCCGGTTCAACTGATATTTGTCTGTGGCTCTCCTGCGGAAGAAACCCTTGCCCGGGATTGTCAGCAATATTATGCTCCTCATCAGAGGATGGCCCATGTTTCTTTCCTTACGTTCTAAAAGGTATCCTTCGGTGATCGAAGGGATTTCAAAAAAAGAAAAATCTTCCTCGAAAGTTCAGGGAAAGGAGTGTCCCTTCTCTATTATTTTTCACAGTTCCTCTGAGGTTGATAAAAATAAAAAAGAGACATCCCCGATAGCGGTGGCGTCGCTTTTTCTTGCGAACCTTATACTCAGTTATCAGGTGGAATTAATAAGCGGGATACTTTCAAACCTTCTCTTCTTTGGCATAAGCCATGGATGCGCTCTTATCCTGGCAGTGGCCCTTTCTCATTACCAGCGGCGTGGGAAGCGGTGGCAGGTTATTTTGGTCCCTGCGGTCATCTTTATTTTTCCCTTTGTCGTGCGGGCCCTTATCCTGTTTTCTGGTCTTTGGGTTTCTCCCCGAACGGTGGCCTATGATTCCTTGCTGCTCTATGTGGATGTGGGGCTTTTCCTGAATATTGTTCCCTTCTACTGGAACGCCCTTTCGCTTACCGCCTCACTTCAATCCCGACAGGCCCATCGATATTGCCTTGTGGCCCTTCTGGGAATCGGGGTTTTGTTTTTCTTTTTTGTACCCACGGGCGGTGTCGAAGTATATCAGTTCCCTATCATCAAATTGATAGTTTTTTCGGTGCTTCTGTTTCTTATCTTTGTGGGTTTTCTTTTTTCTTTGCCTCCTGCTTTGCAATTGACCTCTCGAGAACGGTGGAGGGCCATGGGTTTTGCGGTTCTAGGTATTCTGCTTGTAGCGTTTCTTCAGCTTAAACCCGCAGAAGAAGGGACTTCTCATCAAAGAGGGGGCTTGCTCCAGCCGGACCTGTTTCGTTTTGATTTCTCCCAGATCTTAAAATTAGAAAGTGAAATCCAGCTGAAAGATGACCTGGTCCTTATCGTCCATAAGGACGATTCCCTGGATGATCATATTTTTTTACGCCGTTTTATTTTATCGGGCTATAACCCCAAAAATGGATTTTTCCGGGATCCTGCTCGGGATACTCCGGAACATCCCCAGCAACTTCCCGGTGGGGAAGTAGTTCTTTCCACAAAGACCTATGAAAACCGAAAGAAACTGACCCAGGAATATTTTATCATCAATTTTGATCCCCAGGCTTTTATTGGGATAAACCAGCCCGCCCGTATCACGCCCCTTAAAAGCTGGAAGGCCAGTAGTTTTAATAGCGCCTATCGAGTGGTAAGCGAAGTAAGCGAAGTCCTGCCCTATGAACTTTCGTCGGTGGAGGAAGAAGTTCCCTATCAAGGGGGGGGAGGCCTTTCTCCAGAAGAGATTGCCTGGTATACGGAGTATGGAGAGGACCCCCGCATAAAAGCCCTCAGCGATACGATTGTGGGTACTGCTTCTGGATACTGGGATAAGGTGCAGGCGATTTACGAGTATCTAAAAAACGGAGAGTATCGGTATAGCCTTAAACCGGGGATTGCCCCTGATGGGGACCAACTGGGGTATTTCCTTTTTGACGTTAAGAAAGGGTACTGTTCCTATTTTGCCTTTTCTATGGCCCTTTTGTTGCGAGCCCAGGGAATCCCGAGCCGGGTAGCGGTGGGATTTTTTATCGATCCCCAGGAGAATAACTTTAACTATTACCCCGTGCGATCGAACATGGCGCACGCCTGGGTAGAGGTGTATTTTCCCTCCTTTGGGTGGATAGAGTACGACCCCACCACAACTCTTCTTGCTGCGGGGGAACGCTTCAATTTTTCATTTTCGAGCCATCAGGATCAATTTGAAAAACTGTTGGGTGAAATTCTTTCTTCCCGGGATCAACTGGTTCCGTTACAACAGGAGAATAGCGACAAGGCTTCCCCCCGGGCTTCTTTTTTCCACAAAACCCTGCGAGCCATAGGGCGCCGGTGGCCCTATGTGCTCGGTGTTGCGTACCTCTCTCTCATCGTATTTTTCCGTTTCAGGAAGCGATGGGGCTATGAGATAAGCCAGGACCCGCGACGGAAAGCCCTCTTCCTTAAAGGACAGGTGATGTACCTTCTTAGGTTGGCGGGTTATCGATGGGAAGAGGGGGCTATCGTTGCGAAAAGGGGGATCTGGCATACCTCCCGGCGGTCTCTGCCAGCACCTTTGGATGTTGCTTTTCCAGACCTGGAAAATTCTTGGGAAAGGCTTTATTTTTCTGCTTTGCCTGATACGGAAGCAATCAAAGCCAGTACCAATGCCTACAGGGCATTCCAGAAGTGGTATCGTCAATATGTTCCCTGGTGGCGTCGGGCCCTTGGATTTCTGGCCCCGGTGCTTGCGCTGGTGTTGCCGCCGACAGCCGTGGCGGGGGCTCCCCCATCAAAGACGGTTCAACCTAAACGGAAAAATCGACTCTTTCTTTTCCTACTGCTATGGGTGCCCCTGGGGCTTACCGGCAGCTTGAGAGAGCTCTATGCCCAGTCGGGAGAGAGCCAGGGAGAAGCGCCTTCGGCAGGATATGAGGAAAATGTTCCTCCTCCCCTTACGGCTGGAGGGGATGAAAAGGATGCAGGGTCTCTTTTAAGGGCAGCCCAGGAAGCTTCCGAGGAAGAGCGCTGGGAAGAGGCCCTTACCTTGCTTTCCACGGGAAGAAGGCGTTTCCCCCAGGATCCACGTTTTATGATTGCCCTGGGAGATCTGTACTATAACCGTAATCTGTACGCCCTTGCCCATAAGGAATACCAGGAGGCCTACCGTTTTGCTCCCACTGATACTACCCTCCTGTATCAGCTTGCCACCGTTGTCGCCCATTTGAATGATAGCGAAGGAGCCATACGGTACTTAAAAGAACTGTTGCAAATACGACCCGATGATCGGGATGCCATTAATGACCTGGGGTGGTTATATTTTAAAACCCATCGGTTGCAGGAAGGGGAGGCCCTGCTTACCGAAGCTATTCGGCGGCTCGGCGGGAACCGTCATTTTTACATGACCCTGGCAACGATTTATTCTGAGCAGTATAACTACGAAAAATCAAAGGAATACTATTTACGGGCCATTCAAGAGGCCCAACGGTTCCAGAATATGGTGTTCAGTGCGGTGGCCTATTACAACCTATCTATTCTGGAATCTCGATTCTATCAATTTGATAGGGCCCTGGAATGGACGGGAGCTTCCCTGGCGGCGATGGAACGGGCCTCGGGACATCTTGCCCGGGGAGAATTGTACCTCCGTCGCCTCGATTTTTCCCGTACCATGGCGGATTACTTGAGTGCCTATGAGTTAGACACCACCCCCCTTTCGGCAATCAATCTTGCTCAGGTGTATCAGGTCATGGGGCGTCTTGAGGAGGCGCGGAAGTATGGGGAACATAGCCTTGCGCAGGAGGACCTTTCCTGGATAGCTAACTACGGAACCGACGTCATACGGCACAACAGAGAAATTCACCGGATTCTAGAGGATACCTACCGGGGCCTGTATCATAAAAAGAAGATGCTCCATCAATGGCCCTTTGTCGAATGGGTCAAGGAACGATATCATCATTATGCTTTTGCCCTCTTATCGATAAGGGCTGCGCACGATTATGCGGTTCAAGGTCAAAGCCTCGACGCGAATAAAACCTACTATGATGCCTTTTCCGATGACTATCCGGGACGGGCCCTTGCCTATCTTACGGCTGCCCAGGAAGAGGAGGTGGCAAAAATCCCCGGGAGCTTAGCTACCTATCTCTTAGAGGAAGGAATCGTCCGGAAAGATGCTCCGCGGATTGAGGCGGCCCTGAACGCCCTGGATCCCCTCTGGCAGCGGGACCTTATTCAGGATGGTCTCGTAAAACTTTATGAACTGTATCGACGGCAATGGGCTTTCTCCAGGGCTCGCCAGATTGCAGAGGACCTGTATGCGCTGAATCCGGGATATCTGTTGCAACACGGCATTCGTTTACCCGTGCGGATTGTTTTCTCTGAGGATGATTCTGGGGGTGCGCAAGTACAGGGGGCGAAGCAAAAAGAATCAAGGGAGCGAGAGAGCATCCAGCGTTCTTTAGTAAAACTTATTAAGAGAAGTAATGTGGAAGTGCTGGAGGATATGCAGGTCCCCGCCCGGTTCACGCTTTTTTTGCGTCCCCGTGACTCCTCTGTGGAGTTTAGCCTTGTTGATGCCTTGAAAGGCACCACCCTGCAGACGAAGACCCTTCCTTTCTCTTTGTCTCGCAAGGGCCTTTTGGGCAATCTGATTTTTACCGCCTCCGAAAAGGAAGCCCTCCTGGCCTTTTTGTTTACCGTACCATGGTAGGGCATGCTAGAAAAAGCCCTTAGACAAAGAGGGGGCAGCACTAGACCGGACTGGGCAGGGATTTCTTCGTATTATGAGGGGGCATCCCTGACTTTGTTTCAGTAATAAACCGGGGGTGGGTCCGCCCCGTGGCCGCCGTGCTGTGGACAATCCCCAGCCGAAATACGTCCGGCTGTCTTTCTTGTTTGTTACCATACTGATAGGGCTCGGTGGTTTCTGATTACCTGGGCTATCGCTATTTTCGATAGCCCAGGTAAAAAAGCATTTTGATGATTAGAGTATTACAAAACTACGATACTACCAGGCTACCGGGCCTTTTTAAGGGCCTCCGTGGCTAACTGAAGGAACGAGCCCACATGGATAGAAACACCGGTGATAGCGTCGGTCTTCCCGTCTGCCTTAACCGGAATTTTGGCGGGATCCTGGGCCCTTAGCAGGGCTTCCTGGGCCCGGGCGGCTTGCTCGTGCCATTCAGCCTGGGCCTTGCCGAATTTTACCATCCCGTAGTTTCCACTTACAGATTCTACAATTTTGGATTTCTTATTCTTGTCGTTGGAAATACCATTCCAGAGCACATCTACGATCCGGCCATTAACCACCGTGATAAGAACCGTATCCTTCCATCCGGAATTCTTGTCAAAGTCTGCCTGTTCCGCATAGTACCAGCCATCTTTAGGATAATTCCCTTTTGCAACCGGTCCTGCGGCCAGGGCCTTCTGCACTAATCCAAAGAAATCGCTTACATGGATAGAAACGCCGGTGATGGCATCGGTGTGCCCTTCTTTATCCTTATATTTATTGAATTTGTAATCCTGAGTAGAGACAAGGTACTGTTCTACTTTTTCGGCCTGTTGGTACCATTCGGCCTGGGCCTTGCCAAATTTTACCATGTTGTAGTTACCACCGCGGTCCCAGGTTTTCTTATCGGGAACCCCTGGAAGGTTACTTACTCCGTTCCAATTGGCAGAAACAATTTTGCCCCCCTTTACTTCAAGAACCACCTGGCTTTTCCATCCGCTGGCCGCGAAATTTTCTTCCTGGGCAAAATATTTCCCGTCCCGCAGGGTTTGTGCCCCCAGGGAAAGAACCGCGACAGCGCAGAAAAGACTGATCAGTAGCTTCTTCATAAAAACCTCCCCTATATCCAAGATTCCTTTTTTAAGGACATCCTAAATCCTAGTGATTTTATCAGAATAATGCAAAATATATTGCATGTCAATTATATAGATATTATTTTATACATTAAGGCGAAAAATGTCAGAGAGAACAATATAGAAAGAGAAAGATCCCCTGATGAGGAAATACCCGCGCAAAAGGAATATACAAATCTTTACAAAGTATGATATAGTAGAAGGTCTGTAAGACAAAGGAAAAGGAGTCAGTATGGAAACTCTTTTTACGATGATAGCCCAGGCAAGGCAGCGATTTGGAGATAAACCCTTTGCGTATCAGAAGACCGACGAGGGCTGGAAATATAAAACCTTTAATCAGACCTTTGACGAAGCCCGTTTGTTTGCCTCCTTTTTGTTGAACTATGGAATGCAGAAGGAGGACCGGCTTGCTATCTATGCGGAGGGAAGTCCCAACTGGATTGTGGCCGAATACGGCACCATCATGGCCGGTTGCATTGCCGTTCCCCTTTCGTTCAAACTTTTGCCGGAAGAAATTCTGTATCGACTTGAACATTCGGAAGCAAAAATCGTGGCCACCAATACCAACCATATTGATAAGATTGCCCGGGTGTGCCGGGACGTGGAACAGAAAACGGGCAAACCCCTGACTATCATTTGTTTAGATGAAACCTATGACCTTAGCTCCTGTGATTTTCCCCGGGACCGGCTTTTCAGGATGGATCACTGTCGGACCCAGGGGGAGGCGGCTCTTTCGGTAACCGCATCAAAACTCGATCAAATTGAAAAAAACTGCCAGGGCGACGATGTGGTCACCATTTCTTATACCTCGGGAACCACCGGGAACCCGAAGGGTATCATGCTTACCCATTATAACTACTATATCAATAGCCTTGATTCGGTGAATATTTTTAAAGTTCCAGAAGCAAAATACGTGAATTTTGTTATCCTTCCAGTGGACCACTCCTTTGCTCAAACCGTTGGGATCCATGCGGCGGTCCAGCGGGGTATTCAACTCTGGTTTGTAGATTCCCGCGGGGGATCCATGGCGATCCTCCGGAATATCCCCCAGAACCTTAAGGAATGTGAGCCCGTCTTTATGATGACTGTGCCGGCCCTTTCGGCGAATTTCATGAAAAAAATCATTGCCGAAATCGATAAGCGGGGTGGAATAGTGAAGACCCTTTTTGATCTAGGGATAAAAAGTGGTATTGCCTATTGGGGGGACCATACCCATCCACCGAAGACACTGAAGTCCTTTGTAAATGGTCTTATCTATTGGCCCCTTCGGAAGCTGGTACTGGATAAGGTCCGTACGCAAGTGTTTGGACGGCGGGCCCAGTTCTTTTCCGGGGGAGGGGCGAGCTTTGATATCGGTCAACAGCGGTTCTATCGGGCCCTGGGCATGCCCCTGTACCAGGGCTACGGAATGACCGAAGCGTCGCCGGTCATTTCGACCAACATTGCGGAACATTGCAAGCTGGGGACCAGTGGTATCCCCCTGGATCATGTAGAGATTCGGATTGAACGGGAAGATGGGACCGTGGCGGCTCCCGGCGAAAAGGGAGAAATTTGTGTCCGGGGCCCCAACGTAATGAAGGGGTATTTTAAGAATCCTGAGGCTACCCAGGAGGCCCTGCGGGGGGGCTGGCTTCACACCGGAGACCTTGGCTGGCTCGATGCGGATGGGTATCTTACCGTGGCCGGACGAGCGAAGGCCCTCCTGATTTCGGCGGATGGAGAGAAGTACAGCCCCGAAGGAATAGAGGATGCCATCTTAAACTCCGCTACCATGATAAATCAGGTCATGGTCTGGAACGACCACAAGAAATTTACCTGTGCGCTCATAACCCTGGATGAAGAAAAGGTTCGTCGGACCATCCGCGAGCGGCATATAAAGACAGCGGAAGAACTCCTTGAGGTAATCAAGGACAGTTTCTATTCTTTCCGCCAGGATCCGTCGTATAAAAATATGGTGCCCCTTAACTGGACGCCGGCCACCTTCCAGATTATTCCAGAGCCCTTTAGCGAAAAGGACGGTTTAATCAATTCTACCATGAAGCTGGTGCGCCATAAGGTGGTGGAAAAATACCATTCGGTCTTGGAATATATTTACAACGAAGGTTCAACCTATAAGAATCCCCAGAACCTGGCGGTTTTAAATACCTATTTTAACGAGAGGAGACCCTGATGAGTGATCGTACCTACATTTTTACCTCCGAATCGGTGGGAGAAGGCCATCCTGATAAGCTCTGCGATCAGATTTCTGATGCCATTCTTGATGCCTGCCTTAGGGATGATCCTTCAAGCCGCGTGGCCTGTGAAACCTTTGCTTCTACGGCGATGGTGTTAGTGGGCGGTGAGATTACCACCAACACCTTTGTGGATATCCAGCAGGTGGTCCGGGATGTGGTAAAAGAAGTGGGCTACACAGATCCCGCCTATGGATTGGATTATGAATCCATGGCGGTGCTCGATATGATCCATGGCCAATCCGCTGATATCAGTCAGGGGGTTTCGGGTAACGGCCTTGAAGAATTTAAAGGGCAGCAGGGTGCGGGAGACCAGGGCATGATGTTTGGTTTCGCCTGTAGCGAGACACCAGAGCTTATGCCTGCTCCTATTCTCCTGGCCCATCGAATCCTTGAGCGGGCCACCCATTTGCGAAAGGCCAAAACGATTCCGTGGTTGCGGCCCGATGCAAAAAGCCAGGTTTCGGTGGTGTATCAGGGACATAAGCCTATTCGGATTGATACGGTGGTAGTGTCCCATCAACATGATGATGGGATTGCCTACGATGAAATAAAATACACCATCATCGAAGAAATTATAAAACCTGTTCTGGCCCCAACGGGATTATTGGATGAAAAAACCCGCTATTTCATTAACCCCACCGGCCGCTTTGTGATTGGTGGGCCCTATGGGGATACGGGACTTACGGGACGAAAAATCATCGTGGATACCTACGGCGGTATGGGACGTCACGGGGGAGGCGCCTTTTCAGGGAAGGATCCCACAAAAGTAGACCGCTCAGCCGCCTACATGGCTCGCTATGTGGCAAAAAATGTGGTTGCCGCAGGGCTGGCGGAGCGCTGCGAGGTCCAACTGGCCTACGCCATTGGGGTTCCCTTCCCGGTGTCAGTGATGGTGGAAACCTTTGGTACGGGCCGGGTTCCGGAGCAGGTAATTGAAAAGGCCATCCAGGAAGTATTCGATCTTTCCCCGGCGGGAATTATTAAGACCCTGGATTTATTAAGGCCTATCTATCGCCGTACCGCTACTTATGGACATTTTGGGAGAGACGGTTTTAGCTGGGAAAAAACCGATAAGGTGGATGCCCTGAAGAGGGCGGTAAAGTAAAAGGGCTGATTCCACCCCAGGCCCGTTCTGGGAAAGCGTATTGGCTGGGGTGGGCTAGCAGGAGAACCTCTAACAGTATGAATACATAAATATACAACAAAACAGTATATTTAATTGAAATTATGGTGTACAATAGGGGTGTTAAAAACAACGGATACAGGGCAATAGCCTATCAGAGCTAGAGGAGGAAAGGTTCTTATGAAACAACGGTTTTGGAGTGGATGGAAAATACTGGGATTTTTGGGAGTGGTCCTCGTGTTGTCTGCTTCCTGTGGGGGCAAGAAAACCGATTCGGCCGGGGCTGGTGAAAAGGGTGCTACTGGCCGTGTAAAAATTGTGGTGGCCTCCGATGCTACCTGGCCACCCATGGAATTTGTGGACGAAAACAAGAATATCGTGGGCTTTTCCCCGGATATGATGAAGGCTATTGCCGAAGCGGCCGGTTTTGATGTGGAAATCCGGAATACCGCCTGGGATGGTATTTTTGCGGGGCTAGAGGCAGGGGCCTACGATGCCATTTGTTCTTCTGTGACGATTACGGAAGAACGAAAAAAGACCATGGATTTTTCTGAGCCCTACGTGAATGCGGGCCAGGTGCTGGTCGTTTCTAAAAAGCTTGAAGGGGTAAGCGCTCTTAAAGACATGGTAGGTAAAAAGGTGGGGGCCCAGATAGGAACCACCGGCGATATAGAAATTCAGAAGGTCCCTGGTATACTTCGTTCTACCTATGACGAAATTGGTCTTGCCTTTGAGGATCTTGCCAATGGGCGCATAGATGGGGTTGTAGCCGATAGTCCCATCGCGGCTAATTTTGCCCTCCAAAATCCAAAATTCAAAGAGAAGCTTAAAATCGTAGGGGAACCCTTTACCGACGAATGGCTGGGTATCGCCGTGAAAAAAGGAGACACCCGGACGTTGGAACTGATAAACAAGGGCCTTTCTATTATTAAGGCTAATGGAACACTGGATAAAATTGCTGCAAAATGGCTCCACTAAGCATGAATCGGACGGGTACCCCAAAAAAGGGGAAGCAGGAGGTAGGTCCTAACCGGGAAGAACACCTTATCCCTGTTCCCACCCATATTACCGTTACCGATAGTACCCTTATCCCTCAAAAGGGAGAAGAAGGGGTACTGTCGGCCTGGAATATTTCTTTCTTTGGGGCCCTGGTGGTTCTGGCGGGGCTGGTAATTTTGTTCCCGGATCCGTACCGCCAGATCCTCGCCTTTGTCCCCGATGGTCTTGCGGTAACCTTCGGCGTAACCGTGGCGGCTATCTCTTTTGCCCTTGTTATTGGGCTTTTGGCAGGCCTGGGGAGAATTTCTCATAATGTGGTGATAAATCGCATTGCCACCGTATATGTGGAAATAATCCGGGGCATTCCCCTGTTGGTGCAACTTTTTTATATCTACTACGCCCTGGGAAACTGGATAAAGCTTAGTGGGCCCGCCGCCGCGATCCTTGCCATGTCAATCTGCTATGGAGCCTATATGGCAGAGATATTCCGGGCAGGGATTCAGTCCATTCCGAAAGGCCAGATGGAAGCCGCCCTTGCCCTTGGTATGAGCCGGGGCCTTGCGATGCGGAAGGTAATTTTACCTCAAACGATAAAGGTAATTTTGCCCCCCATTGGGAATGAATTTATCGCCCTTTTAAAGGATTCTTCCCTCGTTTCTATCCTGGCGGTGGCGGATCTTTTACGGCGGGGGAGGGAGTTTGCCTCTACCTCTTTCCGATATTTTGAAAGCTATACGGTCGTTGCGTTAATTTACCTCGTGATGACCCTATTCTTTTCGCGACTTGTCGCGATTATGGAAGAAAGGTTGCGAAACCGTGGAACCCTTCATTAGTATTCGTGGAGCCCGTAAGCATTACGGGAAGGTAGAAGCCCTGCGGGGTGTGGATCTAGAGGTATCAAAAGGGGAAGTGGTCCTCATTATTGGCCCTTCTGGGTCAGGGAAAAGCACCCTCCTGCGAAGTATTAACCGCCTTGAGCGACTGGATAGCGGCACTATTTTTATCGATGGGGACTGTGTCACCGACGAAAAGGCGGATATCCGGAAAATTCGGGAAGAAGTGGGAATGGTGTTTCAGAGTTTTAATCTCTTTCCCCATCTTTCGGTGATAGAAAATATTACCCTCGCCCCTGTTACGGTAAAGAAAATCGATCCCCTGGAAGCGGAAGAAACAGCCCTCAGGCTCTTAAAAAAGGTGGGCCTTTCTGATAAGGCCCGGGCTTACCCGGACCAACTGTCTGGGGGACAGCAGCAGCGGGTAGCCATAGCCCGAGCCCTGGCTATGAATCCGAAGGTAATGCTTTTTGATGAACCCACGAGCGCCCTCGATCCGGAGATGATAAAAGAGGTGCTGGATGTAATGACCAACCTTGCCCGGGAGGGAATGACCATGCTCGTAGTATCCCATGAAATGGGTTTTGCCCGCGCCGCGGCAAACCGGGTCATTTTTATGGACCAGGGCCAGATTATCGAAACGGCTCCGCCAGAAGAATTTTTTACTAATCCCAAAGAGGAACGGACAAAACGCTTCCTGGAACATATTTTATAGTTTTCCCCAGGGGGGCCCATGAGTGATAAGAAAAAGGTGCTTTTCCTATGCACCGGTAATTCCTGTCGTTCCCAGATGGCCGAAGGCTGGGCCCGGCACTATTGGAATGATCGCTATGAGGTGTTTTCTGCCGGTATAGAAACCCATGGACTTAATCCCCATGCGGTTCGGGTGATGGCCGAAGCAGGGGTGGATATTTCTTCCCATCGATCCAAGCATGTCCAGGAACTTCTGGATAAAGGAATTGATTTCGTGATTACCGTCTGCGACCATGCGGCCGAATCCTGTCCCCGCTTCCCCGGGAAGGCCAGGATCTTTCACCGTTCTTTTCAGGATCCCCCGGCGCTGGCAAAGAATGCTGCCTCTGAAGAAGAAGCCCTTACTCATTACCGACGGGTCCGGGACGAAATTCGGGACTTTGTGAAAAACCTGCCCCAGTTCTTGGAAGGAGAAGCAGAGTAAGTCGCAGACTTCTCCCGCTTTTCCCAGGTTCGACAAAGGCTGCCCGCCGCTCATGCCCGGCGTATCTCTTTAATGTTCCTATCCTCTGCTTATGAGCCTACCATACCTCCTCACCTTGTAAAGCTGTGGTCATGGCAGCGGGTACGATGAGGGCATAAAGCTCTTTTTAAAGGGTTCCTGAAAATAATGCAGGAAAAGCAATCCATACTGTTGAATCCCCTGGAAATAGGTGTCAATAAAATCACAGAGGACAGGGCTCAGATACCGATAGTGCCAGCTTTCCCATCGATACCCGGTAACAGCTTCATACCCCTGCGGAAAAGAAAGGGACCAGCCATAGCGGCTTGCATTTCGTTCTAACCAACGGCTTGCGGCAGTTTTAGCAAAACTATCGTCGATACTGCCAAAGTCTACCACCGTTCCTAGCTGGTGCTGACTGTGTCCCGGTCTGGCCGATTCCCGATCTGTCGCAGCCTGACCCATTTGCCGCACATTTCGTTCGTACACACTTTTTTGATAATTGTAAGAACGATAGGTGGAAGATACCACCAACGTTACCCCTTCTTTTCGGGCCGCCTCGGCCATAGCTTCCAGGGCTTTCGCTGCTTCCTGGCGAAGTGTAAGTCCTTCCCGGGAAAGACGGTAGACATTAGATCGGAGGGGTACTAAATCGGCTGGTTCATAGGAAGGATCGAGACCATGCTGCTTGTCCACCAGCTTCCAGAGATAAGGGTCAAGGTTGTATATGACGGTGAGTTCCCGTATAACTGCATCGGGTGTCTTGCGGGCCTTTGCGAGGAGTGGTTCATATATATTCCGGGGGAGCCTCAGGGATTCAGCGGTTGCCTGAATTTGCTCTGCCAGGGAAGGTGTTATTATCTTCCCTATTTCTTCGGCATTTGCCTTTTCTTCCTTTCCTGAACAAGAAAAAGTTACTACCAGTATCCAGAACAAAATCCCCGCAATATAAGATTTAACGAACCTCATGGATAGAGCGGATAATCTGGAAAAGTTCAGGGAAGCCCGTAGATTCTATCGCCAACCGTACAATTTCGCTCGGATTAAGGATATATAGCTTGTGCCCCCGTTCCTGTCCAATTTCGATAGCCGACATCAAAACCCCGAGCCCAGACGAAGAAAGGCTTGAAACCCGACTCATATCAAGCACCAGATTGGTTTGATCGATAAGGGTATAGACCCGTTGCTGAAAATCACTATAGGTATACGAATTGATAGTTCCCATGATTTCAAGAAGTACGTAATTATCGCCCGGCCGCTCACTTATGTTTAGATGATCCATAGATTACCTCTTCTAGAGAAATTTTATAGCCAGAATAGTGATATCGTCATTCAATTCCTGGGAAACAAACTCGATAACCGCTTCCTCCAGGAATCGGACGATCCGTTCTGCCGAAACACTTCGGTTTTCCAAAAGATTTTTTTGTATCCGTTCTTTGCCAAACCGAACTCCTCGAACCGACTCTGCGTCGGTCAAACCATCGGTGGTCATGAGGAGAATGTCCCCACTTTTAAAGGCTGCCTTCCGAACATTAAGGTATGGCCCAATATCTTTTACGAACCCCAGAACCTTCCCTGTTCCCTGAATTTCTACAGGGTTGTTGTACGATACTGAAAGCAGGTACATCACGGGAATACCGCAGTTTACAAAGTAGAGGCTCCGTTCTTTAAAATCAAAAAGCCCGATAAGGCCCGAAAAAAAAGTTCCCCGGGGTAGGTACTGCTTTATAAAGCTATTTATTTTAATAATAAGGCTCTTAAAATCCTTGGTTTCTTTTAAGAATGTCCGGATCATCGATTTAAGGATGATCATACTCATACTGGCGTTAAGCCCTTTCCCCGATACGTCACCGATAACACACATGTATCGATCAGGGGTCATGCGGACAAAATCGATGAAGTCCCCCCCCAATTTTCGGGTAGAGCGGGTCATAAAAGCAATGTCTGCATGGGGATGTTCGATCCGGTCCATGTTTTCCTGGAGGGACTGGATAATCTGCTCCGAATATTCAATTTCCCGGTCTACCGTAGTGACAAGGGATTGCTGGGCGATATTCTTAAGATAGTAGGCGGTAACAAAGAGCTTCCCATACACCCGTAACAGGGCTTCGTAATCGTAATCCAGAAAGTCACTTCCATTGATTTTACTCCCTATCAAAAGGAGTCCGATAATATCCCGCCCGTCCCGGAGGAGAACCAGGGCATCGGAGGAAAATTTATCCAGGAGGTCCAGGATTTCCTCTTTTACCGTGTGGTAATCATAATTTGTAATGACCTCAGTTTTTATCAGAATAGACACATCATTGTTCAACATGAGGTCGATAAAGGGAGTTTTTATAGGGATGGTATATGATTCAATGGTCTGAGTTCTGGATATTGAACGAACCAGGGCCAGTTCATTTTGATTGTTTTCTATGAACAGATGTACCGAAGAACAGGCAATGCGCTTTTGGATTGAATCCAGAAAATCCTGGATTACCGCATCTCGTCCTTTTGAATAATCGAGGGAAGAAAGATCTTCTTCCAGTCGTTCTGCGTAAGCCCGCTCTCCAAGAAGAATTCGTTTAAATCGGGTCTGTAAGAATGAACCAATCCGTTCTGCTAGTAGGAATACTACTACCCCAAGGCCAAATAAAAGAAGAGGATTCATTTCTTTTACTAGGAGATATACCAATGCATAAACGAAACCGGTGACCCCACCAACAACAAAGAAATACAAAATGAAAGAAAGAACAGAGGTAATTACTACGAAAAGATCTACAATCCTTGTAAGGGATACCCCATATCCCAGAACAACGGCCATAAGGGCAGCACCAAACATCATGAGGGGATATACCCAGCGGACATTCAGAAAGTGGGGGAGCCCTACCCCTAAGAGAAACGTAATTACATATCCCACGAGAATACCAATAACAAGAATGCCGCTCTGTAGTTTGTAGATTTTGCTTTCAAAAGAGAACTGACGAATAAAAAGTATCAGGGCCGATAGTAGTCCTAACGCCAGTCCTCCAACGGTAAAGGGAAGATAGAAGGGGCCCCGTATCTGGGCAAGGTTTCCATCCTGAAACGAAATATCTTCAAGGTATTGGTTGGTGAAAAGGATAAAGGCCGCCCCTACCAACCATACAAGAAGGATAAAATTCCTCAGAATTGCTCCTTTTTTTGCAGAGGGGAAAGAGACAGTCAAGAGGAAAACAAGAAAGTGGGTGCCCAGGGCCATGAGGGCTGTCAGTTTAATAAAGAACAGAGATGCTCCCTTGTATCCTGAAGAAGCCGCCGAGTACCCTGCGCCGATGCCCAGTGCCGCCAGGGCCACTGCAATACAGTAGTAAAAGATGAGATCGTTATGGTAGGTTTCGGCCCCCTTAAAGCGGAGCCGGAATCCATAAATAAGGAGACTTGCAAAAATAAGATAGTTTAGCAATGAAAAAACCATCGGATTACTCCTGTATTTTAGCTACGAGAATGGTAACATCGTCCCGTAATTTCATTCCCCCCGCATGTTCTATAACGAGGTTAGAAAGGGCCCCTACAAATTCCTGGGCCGGGGCTTTAGATTGCTCAAGGATAAAATCGATCCACTTATCCGTATCTCCCAGCATTTCCCCCGCTTCGTTGCTCACTTCTGAGACTCCATCAGAGGCCATCAAGAGGACATCCCCCTTAAGGAGAGGAACTGTTTCTACCCCTACTTCATCGAGGTCAAGAATCCCAATCACACTGCAGGTGGAGCCAAGACGACGGATCTGTCGTCCTGCCCGGGTTTCTGAAATTATAAGGGGATCCGCCATTGAGGCATTTACATAGGTGAGTTTCATTTCCCGGGTATCGATGATACCTACAAACATAACCGTGTATTTATCCTCAAGCCGCATTCCCTTGATGGCGCTGTCTACCGTGCGAATAACCAGTTCCAGGTCATCCTTCTTTTCCATGATGCGAATGGTGTTTACCACGATTCCCATGATAAGGGCTGCGGCAAGTCCTTTGCCCGAAACATCGCCCAGTAACAGGAGCGTTCGGTATTCATCGATGGGTAATACATCGAAATAGTCCCCTGACACGTTTACCAGGGGCTTAAAGTAGGAAGCCAGTTGAAGTCCCTGGATTTCCGGGAGCTTCTTGGGAAGAAAGGCCTTTTGGGTCTCTGCGATCATAGACCATTCTTTAGAGACCGCCGCAATGGCATACATTTTTTCTATGGTTTCGTTTCGTTTTAAAAAATTGGTGAATTCCGTATAAATCTGAGGAAAAATATCAGGATCCATGTTGCGAAGGTATCGCATGTACACATAGCAATGGAGATTGTTTACCACCATGAAAAAACCCCGGGCCTTTTTGCTGCTCGATACAAGGTCCAGATGGTCATCAAAGAAATAAATTCCGTTTTTCCAGTTATCATAGTGACGAACCAATTCCTGGAAGTTATACTGGTCCATACCGATAAGCGAAGAACTGTTGTAGATAAGGTAGCGTTTGGTCATATCTACGAAAAGCACCGTGCTATCAAGACGGGTTTCCAGAATTTCACGAAAGGCTCGAATGAGGTCACTGATGGTAAAGCAAAAGCGGAGTCGATCTACGAAAAGACCCAGCTCTCTACTTTCTCCTTTAACAAAATACCATTCATACAGAAAGCGTTGAATTCTCTGAAGCCCGTATTCATACAATAAGCGAACAAGAATATAACTCACGCTGGCAATGACAATGATTCCATAAAAAGGGAGATTTCGTACAAAAAAAGAAGTAGCACCCGTAAAAAGCGCCGCAGCCAGAACGAAGATGAGTATTTCGAGAATCTTTTTATTTGTTCTGTACATACAATACCGCCTTGTATAGTTATACTGCCATACCTGTAAAATTGTCAATTTTGAAGAGCTTTTTTAACTCGTACGTAATAAAACAGACTTCGGGGTATGAAACCTTGCCCCTTTTACTGTATCGGAGCAGAATTAGCAAGTTTTGAATGATTTCTTGGACCCTGGAAGAAGAAAAAGGGACAGTAAAAAACGAACGGCCCCTTTAAACCGTAAGGGGCCGCCTGTTCTGGTTGTTTCTTTGTTTAAAAATGGGTCTTAGGACCGATCCCGAATCTGGGAAAGGGGAATAGGATTAGGATTGCTGTTTTCCCCTTCTATACGGGCCAGTTCTTCGAGGAGTTCCCGGCCCCGTTTAGAAAGTTTTGTAGGTATTTCAATATAGAGTTTAATATACAAATCTCCTCGCCGGCCACCGCTGGGGATACCTTCCTCTTTTATCCGGAGCATCTTTCCATGCTGGATTCCCGCAGGAATTTTTACCTTGATCTTTTTCCCTTCCAGGGTAGTAACATAGATTTCCGACCCGAGGGTGGCCTGGGTAATGGAAATAGGTATGGCACAATACAAATCGAGCCCATCCCGTTCAAAATATTCATGGGGTTTGATATGGATAAAGACGTAAAGATCCCCCGGTGGTCCACCGTTCGGCCCTACATCTCCCTGATGGGGGATAACGATTCGTTTCCCATCTTCGATCCCGGGAGGGATGGTAACCATGATCTTTTGCCGTTTTTTCTGGGTTCCCAGGCCGTTACATTCCTTACAGGGGTGCTCAATCACATACCCCTCCCCACCGCAGGTGGGACAGGGGGATGCGATGGAGAAGAACCCCTGGCTGCGCCGGATCTGGCCAGAACCGGCGCAGCTAGGACATACCCGCCGACCCGCCCCCCCGGCAGAACCGGTTCCATGGCAGGCTGGACAGGTATCGTTACGGGAATACTGGATTTCTACTTTTGTGCCGAATACCGCATCCTGGAAGGGGATTTCTACGTCGTACCGAAGGTTAGAACCCTGCCGGACCCCGCTCGTGGTGCGGGATGAACGGCGAGTCCCACCCCCAAAGAAGGTATCAAAGATACCAGAGAAATCTCCAAAGATGTCTTCAAAATCACGGAACGCCGACGAGAAGTCTTGCTGTCCCCCGCCCATTCCTTCTACGCCAGCAAAGCCAAATTGGTCATAGGCCGCCCGCTTCTGGTCGTCGGAAAGCACCTCATACGCTTCGGTGGCTTCTTTGAATTTTTCTTCCGCCTCTTTATTCCCCGGATTTTTGTCCGGGTGGTACTGCACCGCCAGGCGGCGGTAGGCCTTCTTGATTTCATCCTTTGAGGCTCCCCGTTGAAGGCCTAAGACTTCATAGTAATCCCGTTTTGCCACGTCGGCATCCCTTCTTTACTACAGAATTATTTTTTATCGTCGTCTACTACTTCGTAGTCCACGTCTTCGGCCCCTTTACTGGAGGAACCACCACTCTGGGAATAACCGGAATAATCCTGTCCCGTTGCTCCCTGAGGACTGGCGTGCTTATACATTTCCTCCGCAATCTTATACGACGCTTGCTTCAGGGCCTCGGTTTTTGCCTTTATAGTGGCCGTATCGGTGCCTTCCATGGCCTTCTTCAGGTCCGCAATAGCCTCTTCAATCCTTGCCTTATCGGAGGCATTCACCTTGTCTCCGAGTTCGCGGAGGGTTTTCTCGGTGGTATAAATGAGCGTATCCGCTTCGTTCCGGGCTTCTGCTCGTTCTCGCTCCCGCCGGTCCTCTTCCGCATGGGCTTCCGCTTCTTTTATCATCCGTTCAATTTCGGCTTCCGAGAGACCTGAGGAGCTTTCGATACGGATCTTTTGCTCTTTACCGGTTCCTAGATCCTTTGCGGAGACATGGACAATACCGTTGGCGTCAATGTCAAAGGTAACCTCGATCTGTGGTACCCCCCGCGGTGCCGGCGGAATACCTACCAGGTCGAACCGTCCCAGGGTACGGTTCTGGCTTGCCATTTCCCGTTCGCCCTGAAGAACATGGATAGAAACGGCGGTCTGGCCGTCGGCGGCGGTGGAGAAAATCTGGCTCTTCCGGGTGGGAATGGTCGTATTGCGCGGGATGAGCTTGGTCATCACGCCACCCAGGGTCTCGATACCCAGCGAGAGGGGGGTAACGTCCAACAGAAGCACGTCCTTTACGTCACCACCCAGGATGCCTCCCTGAATAGCTGCGCCGATGGCTACTGCTTCGTCAGGGTTTACTCCCTTATTGGGTTCTTTGTTAAAGAGTTCCTTAACTATTCTTTGAACCGCGGGGATGCGGGTAGAACCACCGACCAGGATCACCTCATCAATCTGATCTACCGTAAGTCCCGCATCGGCCAACGCCTTTCGGCAGGGTTCCTTGGTTCGTTCAAGAAGGTCATCGACCATCTGCTCGAACTTGGCCCGGGTCAGGGTCTTTTGGAGGTGCTTTGGCCCATTCTGATCGGCCGTGATAAAGGGGAGATTGATTTCGGTCTGCTGTACCGCCGAAAGTTCTATCTTGGCCTTTTCAGCGGCCTCCCGGATCCGTTGCAGGGCCATGCGGTCCTTGCTGAGGTCGATGCCGGTATCCTTCTTAAATTCTTCAATGAGCCATTCCATGATGCGGCGGTCAAAGTCATCCCCACCGAGGTGGGTATCGCCGTTAGTGGACTTAACTTCGAATACCCCTTCGCCCAGCTCCAGAATGGAAATATCGAAGGTTCCTCCACCCAGGTCATATACCGCGATGGTCTTTTCTTTTTTCTGGTCCTTGTTAAAACCGAAGGCTAAGGCTGCAGCGGTGGGCTCATTAATAATCCGTTTGACGTCGAGCCCTGCGATACGGCCCGCATCTTTGGTTGCCTGTCGCTGGGCATCGTTAAAGTAGGCAGGAACCGTGATAACCGCTTCAGTGACTGGTTCGCCCAGATAGTCTTCCGCGGTTTTCTTCATTTTTTGGAGAATGAAGGCCGAAATTTCCTGGGGGGAATAAAGCTTGCCCTGAATATCGACCCGCACATCATCCCCATGTTCCACCACTTTGTAGGGAACCAGTTTAATTTCGTTAGTTACTTCCGAATACCGACGCCCCATAAAACGTTTAATGGAGTAAATCGTATTTTCGGGGTTGGTAATCATCTGGTTCTTGGCGGGCTGACCAACGATGCGCTCTCCCTTACTGGTAAAACCCACGATCGAGGGGGTTGTACGTCCTCCCTCCGAGTTCTGAATGACTACCGGTTCTCCCCCTTCCAGAACCGCTACACAAGAGTTGGTGGTTCCTAAGTCAATACCGATTATTTTTCCCATAGTGCTACTCCTCTTTACTTTCAATTCAGCTGCGCTGAATGTCTAACGTGCTCCTTCTCCTGTTATAGGGAACCCATCGACGGGGTTCCCGCTGCATTCTGGGCCATCGCCCCATTCGGGGTGGCTGTCCCAGCACCTTGATTGGACGCCTTTGGCATGAGGACCTTTACTTTTGCCGTCCGGATTATCCGGTCCTTAAGGAGATATCCCTTGATAAGATCCTCTCCCACCACCGGCTCAGGAATGGTGGGATCCTCTTCTATCATTATGGCCTCATGCCGATTGGGATCGAAGGGCTCTCCCCGGGATTCAAAGCGTTTTAGCCCCCATTTATTTTCCAGCATGGAAATTAGACTTTTTTCGATCATGCTGATCCCTTCGTGGAGGGTACCATAATCCCGGGAAGCCTCGCTGGAACGAATCGCCCGTTCAAAGTCATCAATGACGGGGATAAGATCCAACAGGAGACTCTGATTCGCAAATTCGATGGCCTCCTGTTTTTCCCGTTGCATCCGTTTCCTGAAATTTTCAAAGTCCGCCACTTTGCGGAGATACTGGTCCCGGAGGGCCTCTACTTCAGCCTGAAGGGAAGCAACTTTTGCCTTGAGGTCCTCTTCTTCTTCTGCGGAGGAAGATCCTTTCCCTTCTTCTTGTTGCAGACCCTCAGGGGTTTGGGCAGAAGTAGTTTCCCCCCCATGGGAACCCTCTTCTTTTTTTTGCTCCTGAGGGGAGCCCTGTTCAGTTTTCTTTTCGCCCGAGGAAAAATTCTGCTCCCTCTGTTCTTCTGTTCTTTGCTCGTGATGGTGCTGCTTTGACATTATTATTCCCTAAACGTATTGGTGATATAGTCTCAATTGTTAAAATAATGAGGTATCTATCTAAAGGTCAAGAATTTTCGATAAAATTAGGTCTGTATTTTCCCCCCAAGACAAGGTTTTGCAGGTTCGTCATTTTTCATCTATAGTTAATTATTGTGGTATGTCCCTCGCCTTTTGAAGAGAAATATTTTTTCTTTTGAGAAATGGGTGTGCCACGCGGGAATATGCTGCCCACAAAAGCGGGGGATACCCTGGCTAGGGGATTGTAGGGTGGTTAGAAAAGCGGCCCCCTTTTTATGAGGGAACAATTCTATGCTTGATACGGTATACCCTGTGTTGATTGTGGACGATTCGGCGGTAAACCGGAGTTACTTGCACTATATCCTGGACGAAGAGGGCTATAGGGTTATAGAAGCTTCGAGCGGAGAGACCTGTCTTGCCGTAGCAGAAAAAGAACGGCCCCTTTTAATTCTTTTGGATGTAATAATGGGAGGCATTGATGGCTTTGAAACCCTAAAACGCCTTAAGGCCGCCCCTTCTCTGGCGGGAATCCCGGTGATTATGCTCACCAGCCTGGATGATGAGGACTCAAAACTCAGGGCCTTTGAATTAGGGGCGGTGGATTATATTGTGAAATCCGCCAGACCAGCGGAAATAAAGGCCCGGGTTCGGGTCCACATTCGGCTGAGTATGGCAAATCAGGAGCTTCTTCAGAGTAAAATAGAAAGCATGCGGCAAATCAAGGAAGCCCAGCACGCCCTATTAATTCAGCCGGCCGACTTCCCTGAGGCGCACTTTGCGGTCTACTATCAATCCCTGCATGAGGTGGGGGGAGACTTTTACGATGTGATTCGAGTAGCAGACGATATTTACCTCTACGTCATGGTGGATGTGGCAGGCCATGAGGTGGGGACCAGTTTTATTACCCCCGCGGTAAAGGTCCTCCTAAAGCAGTTTTCTACTCCTACGTACACGATGGAAGAAACCTTTAGCTACATGGGAAATATCCTTGCCCAGACGGTTTGCCAGGACACCTACCTTACGGCCGCGGCCCTGCGGGTGAATCGTCGTTCTTTGAAAGCCACGTACCTTACCGCCGGACACCCTCCGATTCTTCATCTCGCTTCGCAAAAAGGGGGCTCCGGAGGGAACGGGCGGTTACTTCAAACAGATAATCCACCTATCGCGATGCTGGAGGGGGTGCAGTATCGGAGCGAAACCATTGATATTGCCTCAGGGGACCGCTTTATCCTCTGTACCGATGGCCTTTTGGAAGTGAAAAGCCCTGAAACCCATAAGACCATGGCCTGGGTAGAGGGAATGAAGTATTTACAGGCGGCGGAAAACATGATTCGAGATGTTCCCTTGGATGAAGTTCCTTCGGTGCTCGTCCATGAATTTGCCAGAGGAGGGCAATATATGGACGATGTGGCGGTTATCTGTGTAGAAATATAGGGTCGCAGTTAGGATACGCCATATTTACCGAGCTTTCTTTCTCTGGGTATTATAAGAAAGAGAATGGGGAGGGGCTGGAAATGAAAAAGGTTATTGCCTATGGGTTACTCCTTGTGGGGCTTATCACGGTGGGGAGCACCTTTTATGGGCTTACTCGAAGGAGCCCCTCTCAAAAAGGGGGGACGCTGCAATTGCCTTCATTTCTTTCGGTGCAGAATGAACGGGAGCTTTCGGGCGAAATAGTGGAAGTACGAAAGGAACTTTCCCCTTTTTCGCAGGTGAGCATCCCCGGCGCCGGCCGGGTAGTGTTTCGAAAAGGCGATGCCTGGGCCGTCACCATCCGGGCAGATAAAAACGTCATAGATTCCCTTGATACACGGGTAGAAGGGCGTACCCTGGTGCTGGGACAACAAAAGAATTTTCTATTTTTAAAAAATGCGCCTATCGAATATTCTATAACAATCGCCGACCACCTTGAAAAAATTTCGATTGCGGGGATGGCAGACGTACGGGGGGATTCGACGCTTGAAGGACCGTCCTTTCTGTTAGAGCTTGCCGGTTCAGGCACGGTGTCGTTACCAGTCAACGTAGAAGAGCTTCAGCTAAAGGTATTAGGGTCGGGAACGGTGGAAATTTCCGGTACCGTAGAAAAACTGGAGTATCAACTGTTGGGACGCGGTACCCTGAAGGCCCATAACTTGACCGGAAAAGAGGGGAATATCTCCGTATTGGGGGCGGGTAACTCGGACCTCGGTGTTTTTGAAGAATTGGATATCACCATTGCCGGTTCCGGGACCATTACCTACAGCGGTAATCCCCGGATTAAGAGCCGTATCCCCGGAACTGGCACCATTCGATCCCGATGAGAGCTTTTTTGCTCCCCGGCTCGCAGGGGAAGCCTTAGCCTCTTTTAGTTTTTGGGGTGCTTAAAAAACAAGATGTACCAGGTATTGGTCCATAAGAATCAAAAGGGCGAGGAACCCCGTGTAGCAGGCAAAGCCCCAGAGGTGCCCTTTTTGTAATATTTTAAGAAGAAGTTTTATAGCAAGAAACCCCGTTATGGCTGCTGCTCCGGTGCCAACCACCAGGACAGGTGCTGACAGGCCCCCCAGAATGCCAGGGCCTTCGTGCATGATATCTTTGAGTTGAAATACCAGGGCCCCCAGGATGGCGGGAATAGCCATGAGGAACGAGAATCGTCCTGCGTAGGACCGTTCGCAGCCCGCCATAAGCCCCCCCGCAATGGTGCTTCCTGAGCGGGATATGGCGGGGAAAATGGCAATGCCCTGCATGAGTCCCACGAAAAGGGCCCGGAGATATCCCATCTGGGCGGCATCTTTGATGGGGAGCCCCTTATGGTGATGTGCGGTATCCCGGGGCGCTAAAACGGGGGGCTGAGCGACCCCTGGCGCTTCTGGTCCCTGGGTTGTCCCTGTTTCTGCGGCGGTGTTCTGAGGGATAAACCGGCGTGAGAGTATTTCTCCCACTAAAAGGAAGGTAGTGGTAAGAAGAAAGCCCCATCCGAGCCAGGCGCCCGTGGAGAAGGCTGTTTCAATGAAATCTTTAAAGAGCAGGGCTATGATTACCGTGGGAAGGGTTGCCACTATGACGAGGTACGTGGTTTTCTGGAAAGGTCTCTGAATAAGGGGCCAGATGTCATCCCAGAGGGCAACAAAAACAGCCAGGAGGGTTCCACAATGGAGCAGGGTATCAAACAAGAGGGGCACATCCTTTAACCCAAAAAGCTTTTGAAAAAGCACCAGGTGCCCCGAACTACTTACGGGTAGAAATTCGGTAAGGCCCTGTACAATCCCTAAAAACAAGGCTTCTACGATACTCATGCGGTGTACTCCTTGTGTGTGTATTGTCTGCAGAGTAAGAACTCTTGCAAAAGGCCCGTCGGGGAAGACGCCCCTTTTCTGGGCACCTTTTACGGAATAATCCCTAACCGTTTCCCTACCTGGCCAGATACTTCAAGGATTGTATCCAGTTCTTCGTCGGTATGAATAGCCATGTAGGAGGTTCTGATAAGGGCCCCATTGGGAGGAACCGCTGGGGCTATAACGGGATTTACGTAAATCCCCGCTTCGTACAGGGCTTTCCAGAAGAGGAAGGTTTTCTGGTTATCCTTAATATGCAGAGGAACGATGGGGGTTTCGGCGGTGCCAATGTCAAAACCAAGCTCTTTAAAGCCCCGAAGCATCTTTTGAGCAATGGCCTGGAGCCGCTGTATCCGCTCTGGTTCGGCTTCGATGATTTCCAGAGCCTTGGCTGCGGCGGCAATGTTCGCGGGGGGCATGCTGGCGCTAAAGATAAGGGGCCGGGCAAAGTGGCGGATATAATCTATGACCGCCGCATCGCCCGCCACAAAACCCCCAATTGAACCAAAAGATTTGGAAAAGGTACACATGATAAGGTCCGCCTGCGCCACATTCCCGTAGTGTTCTACTGTCCCCCGGCCGGTAGGGCCAATAACCCCGATGGCGTGGGCCTCATCAAGATAGATGCGGGCCCCGAACTGGTCGGCGATTTTACGGATTTCGGGGAGCCGGGCGATATCCCCCTCCATGCTGAAGACCCCATCGAGTACGATGAGGATGGGTTCCCCTGGGGGGATTTTTTCTAAAACCTTCTGTAAATCGTCGATATCATTATGCTTGAATCGATGCAAATTCACGTGTTTGTTAAGGCCGGTGCTTAAAAAGATGCCATCCATGATGGAAGCGTGGTCGAATTTGTCGGTTACCACATGGTCACTCCGACCGATGAGGGCGGAGATGCTCCCTAAATTGGTCTGATAGCCCGTGGTAAAGGTAAGGGCTGCCTCTTTACCCACAAAGCGGGCAAGGCGCCACTCGAGTTCTTCGTGAAGTGCCAGGGTTCCGTTCATGAAGCGGGAACCGGAACAACTGGTGCCGTACTTTTCCACCGCCTTAATAGCGGCTTCTCGGACCCGTTCGTCAAAGGCAAGGCCGAGGTAGTTGTTGGACCCCGCCATAATCATCTCTCGGCCTTCGATGATTACCTTGTTTCCCCGGTTCGCTTCGATAGGACGGAAGTAGGGATACCACCCTTCTTTTCGGGCCTCTTCGGCGGCGGTAAAGGCGTAACACTTGCTAAATAGATCTTCTCGTGTTCCCATGATGTTCCTTCCTTTATTTCTCTTTTGATGGAATAGCCTGCTTTGTCTTTTGGACATCTTTGATTTGCCAGTCCATGATCCGCTCTACCAGTCGTGGAAAGAGTCGGTGGAGATGATAAATGAGGGCACTTTCGGTATCCGCAAAAATATAGAATGATGAACTTGAAAGCTTTGCGATTACCCGCCGGGCTACCTGGTCGGGAGAAAGCAATCGGGCATTTCCGGCAATCCGGCGGGTTTCTGGAGGTTTGTATTGATTTTCCTCGGCCAGTTGGGGCGTATCCGTGTCAGGGGGGCAGAGCACCTGAACGGTGATACCATAGCGACGGGCTTCGGCCCGAAGGGTTTCCGAGAAGCCGATGACCCCGAATTTGCTTGCCCCATAGGCGGTGTATCCAAAAACGCCCACCAGGCCCGCCAGAGATGATACATTGATGATTCGGCCGCTGCCCTGTTGTGCCATCGACGGAAAAACCGCCCGGGTCATGTGGATGGTTCCCAAAAGATTGGTTTTGATGGTGCGTTCAAAAATTTCCGGGGCCAATTCCTCAAAATAACCTGGCCGCGCTATGCCGGCGCAATTAATAAGGATGTCTGGAGTCCCTGATTCGGCTAAACAGGAGGGGATGCATGCATATACCTGTTGTGGGTCGGAAACATCCAGCGGGTGTTGGTAAATAGGTGGGGGCATCTCTTTGCTGGCGGAACTATTCTGGGGTAAGCCGGTATCATTCTTGGCACCGGAGGCAAAAGTTCCCTCCCACTCTTTACGTAATTGGGTAACGGCGCTTTCTAACTTGTGGGGGTCTCGGCCAAAGAGGTATACCCCTATGCCCTGCTGTACGAGTCGCCGGGCAATGGCAAGGCCGATACCACTTGAACCTCCGGTGATGTAGGCTAGCTTATGTTTTTCTTTAGCCATTCGCTACACCTCGCCCGCATCTAGAATCATGTAGCCATCGGGGGCACTGCACTTCCCCTGACTTTTTTCTTTTGAACACTGTGACGACGGGGTCACAGTATTTTGTTGTTGTACATGCCCCATAGCCTATGCATAAAAGAGAATTCTGTCAATCAAAATAAAATAAGCCCTTTGGATAGGGGAATAAACCAGGGGAATGGAGGGGTTTTCTCTTGCAAATTGGCCAAAAATAGAGGGGAAAGGGAATCCCCGCAGGTTTTGTAATGTCCGATTCCTGGGAACGTTCCTCTTGTTCTTTTGTATGGTCCTTGAGTACATTCTTTGTATGGGTGAGCCCTTCTATAAAATTCTGCATTCCCAGGGGTTTGGCAGTCGGAAAGAGTGTATTCAGATGATTCGCCATGGTCGCTGTGCGGTAGATGGAGCGGTGATTACCGATCCCGAAGGGGCTGTGAGCCTTTCTGAGGGGGCTATTCTTACGGTGGATGGTGTGTCCTGGCCCTATGTCCAAAGGCTTTACGTGGCCCTTAATAAACCGGCGGGCTATGAGTGTTCCCGGGCCCCGACCCACCATGACTCGGTTTTTGAGTTGTTGCCTCCCCATTTTATGCGTCGGGGTGTACAGCCAGTAGGGCGTCTTGATTGGGACAGCCGGGGACTCCTGCTCTTTAGCGATGATGGAGCCTTTATTCACTATCTAACGAGCCCCAAAAAACACATACCTAAAACATACCGGGTTACCACCGAGGCACCCTGTACCGACAGGATGGTCCGGGATCTATTGCAAGGAGTCCTGTTGAGGGGAGAGGCAGAGTTGTGCCGGGCCCTGGGGTGTACCATTTGCGGGGACTTCCAGATTGAACTGGTGGTAGACGAAGGGAAATATCACCAGGTAAAGCGCATGCTGGCGGCAGTAGGAAATCGCTGTACAGAGCTTGAGCGGGTACAAATTGGGAGTCTTTCTCTGGAAAGGTTGGGAATCCTTGAAGGCCAGTGGACTTACCTTACGGCGGAGCATCTGCGGGATGTGGGGTATGTAAAATAAGCAGGGGCGAAAGAAGAAGATTTTTATTTACAAAAAGTGCTAAACCGGTTTATAATAAACGGGTCAATGAAGATTCTTGTGTCAGGTCTTGTAAACATAGAGACCACCTTACAAATCGATGCTTTCCCTATAGAGTATGAGCCGGTTCGGTACCCCTTTTGGGGAATTCAATCTACCGTGGCTGGAGTGGGAATTAATGCAACTCTACAGTCCTCGAATCATTGTTATCGGCCAGGGAGAGGGAGGGGCTATGCTCCTTGAACAGAATAGCCAGAGCATTCATTTTCCCGCCATAAAAACGCGCCCCGTAGTTTCTACTATCGGGGCAGGGGATGCTTTGTTTGCTTCATTTCTCAATTTTTATGTTAAAGGGTTCCCGGCGCAAGAAGCCCTTAAGCGCGCCATGGTCTTTGCTAGCTGGAAGATTGGCACCAGGGGCGCCGCCCAGGGGTTCTTGAATGCCCAGGAGTTTGAACAAGTTTATTCGCAGGTAGAAGGAACTGCGAAATAGGAGGATACGGATGATGCAAAAACGGAACATGCTTGTGCTTGCAGGAAGCGTATTCCTGGCAGTCTTCTTTGGCTGCACCAGCACCGGGGAATCGGAGGGGTCTGGCGGGACGATCGCCGGGCCTTCGATACCGACCTACCAGACCGTTGCCCCCGGTACCATCGAGAACATGGGGCATCCAAAGATGAATCTCATTATTCCCGCCCACGAGGCCCTTAAGCCAGGGCCCGATGAAGTGGTGGTATACTACCTTCGCAATGACAGGAATTACGAGCCCTGGGGTTTCTGGCTGTGGGCCGTCCCCGGTGGCGATGGGGCTGCGGTGTGGGATAAGACCAGGGATCTTCAGGTGGTAGAAGGGGTTGGCTACATTCGATTTAAGAAAGACGGGTCTACTTATGGGGTCAAAACCATTGGAAGCGATGGTCTCTTTGGCATCATCCCCCGAAAGGACTCAGGTTGGGAGAAGGATGGAGAACAGGACCGAATTCTGGATGCCACTGCCTCTAATGAATGGGTGGTATTCCAGGGGGACCAGAAAACCTATCCCTATGGCCCCTATGTGCCCAGTATCGAAATGGCCCGACTCGTTTCTCAAACTGAAATAGTCCTGGACCTTTCAGGACGCTATGGTCTTGCCACCGAAAAGGGAGATAGCGGCTTTACGGTTTCCTTTGCCGATGGTAGTGGTACGGTAGCAGTGCTGGATGCGGTCAATGCGGCGGATCCGGAAAACAAACAAAACAACTATGCGAAAAAGGTAAAGCTCCTGCTTGCTCAGCCAGTGCCGCTGGATAGGCCGATCCAGGTAGCTCATCCGGACTTTTTTGCTCCCGTCCCGGTGGATACCACGGCCCTGGTGGCCTCACTCGCCGATGCCATCGTCCCTCCCCGGGACTATCAGTTAGGGGCCCTCTATGATGCAACCCATAAATCCGTAGAATTCCGTCTTTGGTCTCCCTTTGCAAGCCGGGTACAGGTCCGGCTCTTTAAGCAAAGCCTGGCGGAAAAGGCAGATTACACCCTCGAACTGAATAAGAATGAAGGAACCGGTGTATGGTCTGGGGTCTTTAATGCCCGGGACCCCGATGGGCTTTTCTATGAATATGTGCTGTCCTTTGGAAAAAAGGAAGTGGTTGCCCTGGATCCCTATGCGAAGGCCATGGATGCCTTTGTGGGAAGCGGTATTGGTCGGGGGGCCATTATTAATCCTGCGAAGGCCCAGCCTATGGGAGGCTGGGAAGGCTATACGGATGTAAAACTAGAAAAGCGGGAAGATGCAATTATCTACGAAATTTCTGTCCGGGATTTTACGATTTCTCCTGACTCGGGAGTAAAGAATCGACCCGGTTCCTATCTGGCCTTTATCGAAAAGATCCCCTATCTAAAGGAACTGGGGGTAACCCATGTCCAGCTTATGCCGGTGTTGAATTTCTACTATACCAATGAACTGAAAACCGAATACGAAGCCACCGGCCGGGCCAATGACAACAATTACAACTGGGGCTATGATCCCCACAACTACTTTACCCCCGAGGGCTGGTTCGCTTCTAACCCGAAGGACCCCTATAACCGCATTGTAGAGCTAAAGACCCTCATCAAGGAATTGCACAAGGCGGGTATCGGTGTAATCCTTGATGTGGTGTACAACCATACCGCCACTACCGCCATATTCGAAAACCTGGTGCCCGGCTATTACTACCGGCGGGATGCCCGGGGCGCTTTTATTAGCCAGTCGGGGTGTGGCAACGATGTGGCCTCTGAACGGTACATGGCAAGCAAGCTTATCCAGGATTCCCTTTATTATTGGGTAGATGAATATAAGGTTGATGGATTCCGCTTCGATCTCATGGGGCTCATCGATGCAAAGACCATCCTTGATGGGCGACGCCGGATTGCCGAGAACCTCCCCGGAAAAGAGGATGTTTTGTTCGAAGGGGAAGGATGGAAAATGTACCGGGGTCCCAAGATTGAGGTGCTGGACCAGAATTACATGCTCAAAACCAATGAGGTCGCCGTCTTTAACGATGAGTTCCGGGATATCCTTAAGGGCGGAGGGCTCGATGATAAGCGCAAGGCCTTCGTTACCGGTAGACCTATGAATACCAGGATGATCTTCGAAAATTTGGCGGGCCGGCCCATGCTCAATTACAAGGCCGATGATCCCGGCGATTCGATGAATTATGTTTCTGCCCACGATAACCTTACCCTGGCAGACAACATCGCTTTTAATGTGGGTCTGGATCCCCAGTATCCCCAGGAACGGGCCGAAATTGCCGCCCGGGCAAAACTTGCCCAGTTTATGGTGCTTACGGGTCAGCCCATCGCGTTTATCCACGGGGGCTGTGAACGGGGCCGCAGTAAACCGAAGAAGAATTCCACCACCGAAGTAATCGGTCCCTTCGTTCATAATAGCTACGATGCATCCGACGATATCAACCAGTTCATCTGGAATGCCCCTAAAGAGTATCTTGCCATGGCAGAATGGGTGAAGGGCCTTATCCATATCCGCCGTCAGGAAGAGGCCCTCCGTATCGGCGATGCGGCCCTTATCGAGAAGGCCATGAAACAAATACCCCATGAAAGTCAGCTTGCCCTGGGGTACCAGGTAAGTTATAAGGGTACCACGCTGATCATGCTCGTGAATGCTAACTTTGATGAACCGGTCACCTTTAAAACCGGCATGAATCTTACCTCGGCCAGGATTCTGGTGGATGCCGACGAGGCCCGACCTGAGGGGGTTCGCCAGCCCACGGGCCTCGACATCCAGGATCAGGAAGTAACGGTCCAGCCCCTTACGGCGGTGATGCTCAAGTTATAGGGAAAATGAAGGGTAATCGGTATATTGCCCGCCAGGGTAACGCCTCCTTGACTGAAACATGGTGGCGCCTACCGGCCCCCCCACCGGTAGTATAGTTAAAAATCTGTTAAAGCCAGGTCGGGCCAGTAGTTTTTACTGGGAAAGGCCTGGCTTTTTTGGTATGGTTGTATATGATTTTTTATAATTCAAAGAGCGGAGTAAGATACCATGCACTATAGAAAAATAGATACCCCTGAAAATTATGTGTTTAGCACCAGTACCCCTCAGGAACTCCAGGTCCCCTCCGGGGGAGAGGCGGTGAGAACCATCGTCCGGAGCCCCCGATATCCAGAGGTTTATGTAAAACTAAAAAAGCTGGGACCCGCTTTGTACCGGTACCGCGGAAGCTCCGATCGCTGGAAAGCGGAAACGGAAAAACTCGTGGCCCTGACACCCTTTGCACAAAATGAGGAAACCCCTGAATCGGCAAACGGATCGGAGAAGGACCAATCTCTATTCTTCTCTGAAAAAACCGCGGATGGAGCAGAGACAGAGGCCCTTTCCTGTGTTCTTGCCTCCGATGGCGGGCTAAGCCTTTTGTCCGGCGAGCAGGTTGTTTTGCGGGGCCTTGGGCTGGGACTTAATGGCAAGCGCTGGATGCTCCGTTTTGCATATAACGAAAGGCACCGTTATTTTGGGCTGGGCGGGAAAAACCTGGGATTTGAAGTTTCGGGAAAGCGGACCCTTTTCTGGAATACCGACCTCTTTGCGGAGTTCAGCTGGGAAGAAATAGAACAATCAAAAGCGGACCCCCTGTATGCGAGTTTTCCCGTTCTCATTGGCCACGATCCGGACAGTGGCGTCTGGTATGCCCTTGTGATGGATGCTCCCTGGCCGGGCTTCATGAATATCGGAGCCACCGAAGGCATCTTTGGTGCCCGGCCGTTCACTCGCTATCTCTATCTGGGGGCCCACAATGGGGAGCCCGATGTGTGGATCCTCATGGATAGGCGGCCGGACCGCTTAGTCCAGGGAATCCAGCAATTGCAGGGGACCTTCTCTCTTCCTCCCCTGTGGGCGCTGGGGCATCATCAGTGTCGTTGGGGATACCGATCCGCAGAGGACCTCGAGCGGATTGCCGCCGAGTATGAAAAGCGGGGAATTCCCAACGATGGACTCTGGCTTGATATCGATTATATGGATGGTTTTCGGGTGTTTACCGTGGAAAAGACCCATTTTCCCCGGGGCGCTGAGCACATCCGGGCTCTTAAAGAGCGAGGATACCAGGTAGTACCAATCCTGGATCCAGGACTCCGCCGGGACGAAGCCTACGGCCCCTATAAGGAGGCAGTGGAGCGCCGTCTGCTCTGTGAAACGAAAGAAGGTATCTCGTATACGGGTTTTGTGTGGCCCGGGTATACGGTGTTTCCCGATTTTTCTTTAGAAAAAACCCGCTCCTGGTGGGCCCAAAAAGTAACGGACTTTACAAAGACCTATGGATTTAGTGGCTACTGGATCGATATGAATGATCCCGCTACTGGTTCCGCCCCCCTGGAAGACATGCGCTTTAAACAGGGTAAACTTAAGCAAGAAGCCTTTCACAACCTCTATGCCCTGGGTATGGCCATCGCTACTCGCCAGGGCCTGGAAGCCGCCTATCCAGAAAAACGCCCCTTCCTCATAAGTCGTTCCGCCTTCTTGGGTATGGCCCGCTATAGTGGCATGTGGACCGGCGATAATGTGTCCAACGAAACCCACCTTAAAGCGAGCATCCCCTTTAGCCTCAATCTTTCCGTTTCAGGGATGCCCTTCCAGGGGCCCGATGTACCGGGTTTCGCGGGAAACGCCAGCGCCGCCCTGATGGAAACCTGGTATAAGGCGGGCTTCCTGTTTCCTTTTTTGCGGAACCATAACGTACACAGCGCCCAGGACCAGGAACCTTGGACCCGTGGGCCTGCTACCGAAAAAGTGGTAGCCGAATACATTCGCTCCCGTTATAAACTGATTCCCTATCTCTATCAGCTCTGGATTGAACAAGAAGAGATCGGTTCGCCGGTGATGCGCCCCCTGTGGTACCAGTATCCTGAAGAAACGTGGACCTTCTCCTGCGACGATCAATTTTTGATTGGGCCTTCTCTTATGCATGCACCTCTTACCAGCCTAACAGAAAAGGGGCGGATAGTACGGCTTCCGAAGGGGCACTGGTTTGACTGGAACCGGGGCCAGGTTATAGCAGGGGGGCAGGAATTGGAAGTGCAGCCCGGAAGAATGGAGACACCCCTCTATATTCGTTGTCCGGGGGTGCTTCCCCTTTTGCCGGGGCAGAGAACAACCAATCAGAAAGATCTGCGAATGGTGGACTTTCTGATCCTTGTGCAAGAAGGGGATACGGGGGTATATCGCTATCGGGCCGACGACGGGGAAACCCTGGAGTATCGAAAGGGAGTCTACAGTGAGCTTGAAATTCACTATACCTGTGCCGGAGGTCTGCTGCGCCTAGAAGTACAAACCCTCCGTGATGCCTACGGGCCGGTGCACTACACTTTCCAGATCCCCTCTTCTCTGGCGTGCCGTGGGGTAGTATTGAACGGCAAAGAGGTCCCCCCACACAGAAACCGGGTCTCCCTCGTAGGAAAGAGACTTGAGTGTTATGGGGTGCGGGGGGAGTAGGCCTTTCTATTCTTAAGGAGCTACCCCAAAAAATACGCACAGTGCAGAGCGGTAATCCCGGGCGAGAGTTCTCGAGTAACCGGATCCTGGGAAAGCACAAAGCTATGGATCAAGGGTTTGTCCAGAAATTGGGAAAGGTCCCGCAAGTGTCGTGCATCGACAGGGCTGACCCGATCGGTCATTTTTATTTCAAAGGCCAGAAACCCTTCTGATCCTTCGAGCACCAGGTCTACTTCCCGCCCATCCAGGGTGCGCAGGTGATACAAAACCCAGGGGCTTTCTTTGGTGCGGATCTGTTTATATATCTCCGCAATCACGAGACTTTCGAATTCGTTCCCCGAAGGGTTCCCCCATTTCCCCAGGATCCCCTGGAGAACCCCCTGATCCAGGAAATGGATCTTTGGAGCCTTTGCAAGGCGTTTCTGCGGATTCCTGAAATAAGGGGGCAGCACAATTGCTTGATAACTATATGAAAGGTACTGAACATACCGCTGCACCGTCTTGAGGGATATCCCCGTATGGCGACTTATCTCCGCGTAGTTTATAAGCTGAGCCGTAGCCTGGGCGAGGTACCGCTGGACCCGTATAAAGGGTTCTAGATCCCGAAAACTTGCTAAATCCCGAACGTCCCGTTCCAGATAGGTCCGTACATAATTGCTCAGCCAATCCCGCCGATCCTGGTCGTCCAGACTCTTTTCGGTGAGGGCAGGATAGGCCCCAAAATGGCAATAAAAGTCCCAGGCCTGTCTTTTTGTGTGGTATAGGGGGTCGAGCCGAAAATCAGGGAGCAACTGGGAAATCATTTCCTTTATGGCGGCCGGTCTCTGAAGGAGTTTCTGACAGGGAGAGTCCTCTACCGGGTCTTCCCATGATTCAGTCCGCAGTTCCGGCAGGGTAAGGGGGTACAGTTCGATGATGGTACAACGGCCCGCCAGACTTTCCCGCACCTTTTCCATCAGCAAAATCTGACTTGAGCCGGTAAGCACATACCGTACGTCTTCCCATTGATCGTAGGCAGCTTTGATACTTTCGATAAGCCGGGGAGCCTTTTGAACTTCATCAAGAATTGCCAGGGGATAGGCGGTTTTCCATTGGGCGGCGGTAAGCTGTCCATAGGTTTCCCGGAGCACCGGATCTTCTATGCTTAAAAATTGATACTGAGGAAATAGGGCCCGGGCCAGGGTGGTTTTTCCGGTTTGACGGGCCCCGGTTAGAACAAGAATGCGGCCAGTTTTTTTCTCCCCTGTTCTCAGAATAAGGGGGGCGATTTTCCTGTTCTTCATGCCTCCTAGTATAGGGTGTCTGACGAGAAATGTCTATAATTTGGCGTAAAATGTGGAGTATTTATACATATTATAGCGTAAAATATGGATTAATTATACATATTATGGCGTAAAATATGGATAAGTAATAAATATAATGGCGTAAAAAATGGATTTTTTATCTATGTGTCATCTGCTTCTATTCTTTTCACCTTCGGAGAATGAGACAACTCCGGGGTGCCGCCAAAAGGGTCGCCGATACAAGGGGAGATGCTTTTACCTGTGGGGGGTCCCCCACAGCAAGGGGCTCCACCCTTTGGGGGGCATGGGCCTTGCGGTATGGTTCCTGCACATATACACCAGCGATAGAATCCTCCCCCAGGGCTACCCAATTGATAAAGGCCTCGCTGCTTTCGGCAAGGATTTCCCACTGTCCCCCGGGAAGGATAACCGGGACTGCCGTACGGTTGTGGTTGGCGACTATGAGCAAGGGGGCTTCCTTTTTTCGTATCCTCTGACCATCAAGGTGCCACACCAGAGTCCCTGGAGGACTGGACATAAACCGCAAGGCCCGCCGCACTTCTTTGCCCCTTTCCAGGCGAAGGAGCGGATGCTTTTTTCGCAGGGCTATGAGGCCCCGCACATACGCCACGGTTTCCCGGTGCTGGAGCGCCCGTTCCCAGTTCAAACTATTCAACAGGTCCCCCGCTTTGTAGGAATCATGGCAGAAAAGACGAACCGATAAGTTTTGGGGGAGCCCTCCTCCTGCAGGGGCGAAATCTTCCCCGCCGTTCTGTTCGGTAAGGGCCACACATTTATCAATCCCCCCTTCTTGAATCCACTGGGCCGGAACTTCCTTGGTTCGGCAGAACTCCATACCCCCATGCATGAGCACTATTCCCTGGGAACAGAAGAGCAACGTCATCGCAAATCGCTGCATCCCTTCGTAATAGTCCATCGATTGGCCAGGCTCAACCAGCTGGAGTTTGTCAAAGAGGGTAAGGTTGTCGTGGACTTCAAGGTAGTTTATGCTTTTCCAGGTATATTCTGACCAGGGTCCAGGCCGGGCCGTTCCTATCACCTTTTTATTGTGTACCTGGGGATGGCGAACGGCACCCACAAGGCCGAACTTTACCGCCTCTTCCCATCCCGATTCTCCATGGATCCAGCCCCCTTCTGAAGCGTGAAACACAGAACCCTTTACACCGTCCCGAAAGGCATCATTGAACATCCCGATACCTTTAAGAAGATGGATATTGCGCTGAGAAGCCATGACCGGCCGGGAAAGGCCGCACATGTCCCAGCCTTCACCGTAAAGAAGGATGTCCGGCTTACGGTGACGCAGGGCCTTTTCAATTTCCCGCATGGTGTGGACATCATGGAGTCCCATAAGATCGAAGCGAAACCCGCACAGTTTGTAGGTGGTAATCCAATGAATAAGGGTATCCTTCATGTACTTGCGGAACATGTACCGTTCGCTGGCCGTGTCATCCCCGGCGCCTGAATCTCGCCGCCCCCTGAAGTAATAGCCTGGTACGCAGGCTTCCAGGGCAGAACGACGAAAATCCGGTACATGGTTATACACCACGTCCATGATAACGCCCATGCCCGCCTGTCCCAGGGCAAGAACGAGCTGTCGCAACTCCCGTATGCGGCAGGCTCCATCGAAGGGATTGGTGGCATAGGATCCTTCTGGAACACCGTAGTTCCCCGGGTCGTACCCCCAATTAAAAGCTCCTCCCTCTTTCCGGTTGCGATACTCCGGTTCCCGGACCCGAGTTTCGTCCACCGAAACAAAGTCAAAGATGGGTAAAAGCTGCACATGGGTAATCCCCAGAGCCTTGAGGTAATCCAGTCCCGTCGGGATACCTGTCCCCGACGCATCCTGGTAGCTAGTGCCCTTTGTGGCTGCGCCGAGAAAGGTGCCCCGCAGTTCCTCAGGGCCCTGCCAGGTAGGATGGCAGGTAAGGTCCCGGATATGGGCTTCCCAGATAATCGCGTTGTTTGCTTTTGCCAGGGTGGGTGTGGTAAAACTATTCCACCCTTCGGGTTCAAGGCGGGAAAGGTCGACCACCATGCCCCGCTGGCCGTTTACTCCCGATGTAATTGCATAGGGGTCGATGGTTTCCCGGAAAAGGGAGAAAATGCGAAGGCGATAAGTGTAATAGGTCCCGTGAAGGTCCCCTGCCACCTGACAGGACCATACGCCCCGTGGGCTAATGTGCATGGGAACTATTGCAAAGGGACTTCCCCCCGTACCCTGTTCATACAGACAGAGCTGTACTTCCTGGGCTACGGGGGACCAGAGCTTGAATTCGGTAGCCTCCGGACGGTAACGAGCTCCGAGCCTTTCGTCGGTGTGGAACTGGCGGGCAAAATCGGCAGAATCGTACCATTCCTTTAGGATTGCTATGGGTCCCCCATTGTAGGTGTTACCGAGTATCGCCTTTTCTAGGGCATTCCTGCAGCGGAACGGAAGATTCCAGGGGGGGAGGCGGGGGACACAGAAGGATAGGTCCGGAAGATCTGAGAAAAATCGATGCTTCAGCACCGGCCGGATGCAGGTCGGCCGTTTCTTCTCTCCAGAAAGATACGAGAATTCCATGGTATCCAGGTTGAGCGTTACCTCGTAGGACTTACCTTGCTCAACATGGAACTGCCAGATCCGCTCTATCCCTTCGTGAAGGACCTGGATCTCTAGGAGAGGTGGCCCCGGAGACTGAGAAGAAAAGGGATCTCCCTGGGTCACCCTTTGGGGAGCATCAAATACGGCCCCCGCGGAAGGGTTCCCTTTCTCCTCCACCTTTAAGGTATAGTGAAGACAGTTTTGCCCTTTTGAAAGACCCACGGAAATGTGCCAGGGACCTGCCTGCTGGCTGCCGACTACCCGATTATGACCTGGGGGGAGCTGGGGCGCGACGATAAGTTTGTTTTCCAATAAGCGGGGGCGTATACCAAGCCAATCCTGAAAGATGGTCCGGGTATATTCGGAGACACTCCATGCCTGAGAGTAAGTGCCCGAGTGGATAATCCTCCCATCCGCCGAAGGGTGGGCATGGAGATTTTCTCCCAGGGTCCCCGCCGCCCCCTCCTGCATGATCTGGCGGGCCAGTTCCTTCGTGAGTTGCCAGGCTATATCACCCTTTCCAAAACGAAGAAGGGCGTATATTACGGCGCCGGCGTTCCACTGCCAGATGGTGCCATTGTGATATGCCGCATCCTTGTGGTACTGGCCAGGCCACTCATGATGGGGATGAAAGAGGGGATCCTCCTGGGAAAGGCTTGCTATTCCATAGGGATACAGAAGATTCTGTACCGCATCAACCAGGACCTGTTGCATGATTTCTTCAGGTAAAAGTTGATCTTCCTGGGGAAGAATGGCCGTGGCCAGGAGGGCGATGAGCCCATTGGGACGGCAGCGAAGGTCTGCCGCTGTTTCACTGGGTTCTTCGTTGCTATCCTGGGGTAAAAGACGATCTGCCAGACGGCCATACTCGGGGTACCAGAAGTATCGCCGGAAATTTTCTTTTAGGGTTCGAGCAAATTCTTGATACCGGGATTCCCGCTGAAAGTCCCCCGCCAGGTGTGCGAGGGCAGCCCCACAGCAGAGGGCCGTGTACCAGAGGGCCTGTACTTCTACCGCCCGGCTCCCCCGCTCTGACCAGGGCTCCTTTCCCCGGATGCGGGCATCCATCCAGGTGTCCGCATGGTCGTGGAGCAAGAAATGAAAGGTATCGCAACGGTCCATGTCCGCATCAAGGGCCTGGAATACGACCTCTGCCATAGAATGAAGAAACGCCAGGTCTCCCGTGTATTGGCCGTATTCCCACACTTCCCGAATAAACCAGAGGGTCCCATCGACGGTGTTGTAGATGACATCCTCAGGACTGCGCCAGCGGTTAGGAATGCGACCATAGGTTGGACTCCCAGGATTGGTATCCTGCCACCCCGCGAAGGTGGTGATAATTTCTCGGGCCTCGTGAAATTGACCGCTTACGAGCAATATCCCCGGGAGGGCGATAAAGGTGTCCCGCCCCCAGTTATCCCGAAACCAGGGGAGCCCCGCCCAGATGCCTTTCCCCTGGACCCGGGTAACCAGGCTCCATCCAGAAAAGGCGGCCCACCCGATGGCTTTGTTTACCAGGGGATCCCCCATGTCCCAGGAGAACCCCTTAAAAAGGGTTTCTATGCGCTGGCGGTGCTGCTCCTTACGGTTTTCTTTGGCTGTATACAATGCTCGAGTTGTCGCTTCCTCCAGGGTAGCGCCCCAGGCAATGTAATACTGAAAAGGCCCTTTTAGTTCTTCCTGTTCCCTCTCTCCCAGGGGAAGTAGGAGAATAATGCGATATATTCCATACCCTTCTGGTGCGAAGGGGCGCCGTATATCACATATTCTTACGTGATCTATGGTGAAGGGAGCGTTTCCTACGATAGCGATTGCTTCTGGACTCGGGACGATTCCTTCGCTGGCCCCGCTTAGGACAATATTGGGTGATGTAGTGGCCTCCCGGCCATAGAGGAACCACCCCTCATGGGTTCCCATGGAATGCCAGGGCTCTGATACTACAGGAAGCATGAGTCCCGCCCCTCCACTGTGTCCGTTGGGGCTGCTTTTTCTCTGGAGCTTCGGCACTTCTACGGAAATCCATACGCAGCCGGTTTCAAATAACAGGGCATACCGGAGTTTCCCACCGGCGGTTCGGGACATTTCAATCTCGCCGGGACGAAGGGTAATCTCATCGGCCTCGCGAACCTTTCCCCGCCCATCGACCCAGAGAATGTCCTTAAGTCTGCACCGGGAGCCCTGCACATAGCCCGCGCCCTTCCCATAGGCATAGGGAATAATGTCTATATACCCTTGTTCCCGATCGGCCCAGGCAATGCGACGCCATGAAGCCTCAGGGACAGGATATCTTGAAAATCGAAGGGGAAGGGCCCCGCCAGAAAGGGAATAAACAAGCCCATGTTGTAAAACTTCTTTTTTTTCAATTTTGTAAGAAAAAAAAATCGACCGAATATGCCATAGGGGGCTCCAAAACCGGTTTAGTATATGCTATAGTACGGGTATCGGAGTATTTCTGCAAGAGCTCGAGCTAAAAAGATTTCTTCTCTAATGGGGAACTACGGGTTCTAAAGGGAATGAAGAAGGGAAGGGCTGCACCCGAGAGGGAGACAGGTTATCAAAAAAGCTAGGTCTTTTTATCCTGATCCCAATCGGGGGGCCCTGACAAGGGGAATTACTTCCCTGGATCTCTTGATAGTGAGCGCTCTTATCAAGGAGGTTTGTATGCGTCGTCTGTGGCAGGTATTATTTGTTCTGTTGGGGATGGGGGTTTCCCTCTGGGCTCAGGATATCCCCTGGTGGCAGGCTGCTCCAGGACCGGCGTATCAGGTGTTAGTCTACTCTTTTGCTGATTCCGACGGGGACGGTTATGGAGACCTGCCGGGGCTCATACAAAAACTGGACTACCTGAACGATGGGAATCCTGCCACCGCCGATGACCTGGGTATCAGTGCCCTCTGGCTCTCACCGATTCATCCTGCCTCGAGTTATCATGGCTACGATGTTAAGGATTATTACAGCATCGATCCCCGGCTGGGAACCATGGCTGATTTTGAGCGGCTCGTGACAGAGGCCCATAAACGGGGCATAAAAATCATCCTGGATATGGTATTTAACCATACCTCCCGGGAACATCCCTGGTTTTTGGATGCCCTGCGGTCCGCTGCAAGTCCCTACGTCAATTATTATAAGACCCGGGATGTCCGCCTTACCTATGGGAGTGGGGGAATGGGCCGTTTTTACACCTACACCCGGCCAGATGGCTCCAGATTCGAATATTTTGCGGCCTTCTGGGAGGGGATGCCAGACCTCAATCTGGATAATACGGATGTGGTAAACGAACTAAAAAGGGTGCTGCAATTCTGGCTCCAAAAAGGGGTGGACGGTTTTCGGTTTGATGCGGCCAAGCACGCCTTTGACCCGAACGAATTTCCCCCCGGCACCCAAACCCTGGCGTTGAATAAAACTTTCTGGAACGATCTGCGCCGTTTTTCCCGGCGGATAAAGCCGGATGTGTACTTTATCGGGGAGATCCTCAGTACCTCCCTTACCGAAGTAAGCTCCTATGCTTCAGTTTTTGATGGCCTTTTCGACTTTCCTACGGCAAACCTCATCTTGAATTCGGTCCGAGGGACAGGCCTTTCTACCTTTTTACAGACCTGTACCACCACCTATCGACAATACCAGCGCTTTTCTGGTTTTGTGCCCTCCCCCCTGCTTTCGAACCATGACCTGGATCGGCCTATGAGCTCCCTGTTGCAAAGCCTTGGGGTAGACGCGGTAAAGGGTTATGCCATTGCTCCCGAGGACCCGGAGCCCATCCGTTCTTCCAAGGCGCTGGCCCTTAAACGGGCAAAATTGGCCGCATCGCTGTACCTTACCCTTCCGGGGCTTCCCTACATTTACTATGGCGAAGAGCTGGGCATGACGGGCCGGCGCTATAAAAATGATGATGTGGCCCGGCGGGATGCCTTTTTGTGGAACGAGGGGGATACGCAATCAACCGTTACCTGGACGAAAACTTCTGGTAAGATTGAACCGGGGCAAAACGCTCTGACGCCCTCGGTCCAGGCCCAGCTAAAGGATCCGCAGAGCCTTTTGCGGCACTATCTGAGGCTCAGTCAGCTCAGGCAGGTAAGCGCCGCAATCCGCCAGGGAACCTTAGCGGCTGTCCCCTGGGCCGGTTTCGATGGTGCATACCTGCTGGCCTGGCTGCGGGAAACCGACGCTCAGCGGGTCCTGGTGCTTCACAACCTTGACACCATACAATGTACGGTAAAGGTCCCCCAGGGGGTACAACTTGCCCTGCTCTGGACGAGCAGCCAGGGGGTAGTGCCCAATAAGGGCCGCCCCGTCCTGACCGCAGGCGAGACACTTTCTCTGGATCCTGCGGAGTCAGCGGTATACGAGGTTATGAAATAGGTGAATCATACTGCCCTTGGTGCCCTGCACTGCGATAACGGCTCGTGTAGAGGATTACTACGCGGATACCGGCGAGAAACGAATAGGCAAGCCATAACAATGGAGCCTTCAGGGCCGGTATAAAAAGCCCCGCGAGCCCAACCACAAAGGCAGGCCCCGCCATGATGGCGGCGGCCATCTTTATTCCTTCCAGGGGCTTGAGTGCCGGTCCCGAATCGTCTCCCAGTTTCTTTCGGTACACCGCAAAGGAAAGCATAACGCCAAGGATTGCCACAAAGGCGAGATTTTGCACAAACATCAAGGGGAACAGGGATAAAATAATCGACGGGATTGATGAAAATGCGGCGGCGAACAGGATCCCTTCTATAAGATCCGTAAGGGTTTTACGGTTTTGAGCAGCCTGCTTTAGAACATCCGAAGAAAAGCCTTCAAAGACTTTGAGGGGAGCGCTGACCTGGATGCCTGTTTTCCCGTTCCGCACAAGAAAGCGGTCTGGCCCGATCTGAAGAAGATTTCGCCCATTGCCGCTTCCGGGACCTGCGGTCGTCGGGGCTTTCTGTGTTTTCGGCGTATCTTCTTGGGTAGTCACGATAACATCCCAATCACCAACCGTAAGAACAAGGGGGGTAGTAGAATTGCCCGCAGTTACTTTCCCCGAGTCGATGGAAAACACAAAACCCGAAGCTGCCGTAGCCTCGAAGGCATTCCCAAGACCGGGGTACTGCCGTGTTTTGGAAGCGGTTTCCGCATCCCTCCAGCGGTTTGCGGCAAAGGGAAGACCTATGGCGATGGTAGATGTTATAAAAATGGTAAGGATAAAAAACCAGTTAAGCCCCCTGCATTCCTGGGCAGCTGTGTCGGACCACCAGGCCTTTGTCACGGTCCAGAGGGGTAAGGGCGCTTTCTTTTGATGCTTTTGCATAGATTTATTGTATCTATTGGGTTGGATCCAGTCTACCGAAGTAAGGCTGTCCTCGAGGACCCCTTTTTAGTTTTCCTCTTAATGATAAAAGAACTTAAAAGGTGCTGGCCCCCACCTGTGGGCCAGCACCTTTTGTTGAGTATGTTATCCCTTTTCTGCTCCACTGGCCATACCGTATACGATGAATCGTTGCATGTAGAATTGGACGATTGTAATGGGAGTGGCCAGTACCAGAGCTCCCGCCATGAAATTAAGGGGATTATAGTAGAGGGTACTGAAAGAGTCGGTCAGCCGATAGAGAAAAATTGCCACCGTTTGGTTTTGCATGTTAAGGAGTTGGTTCGGTAACATGTAGTCCATCCATGGAGCCATAAAAGCATTCACCGCTACAAAACCAATGATAGGAGTGGAAAGAGGCAGAATTATTTTAAAAAATACCTGAGTCTTGCTTGCTCCATCTATGAGAGCTGCCTCATCAATAGAAATCGGAAGGGATCGCATGTAACCACGAATGAGGAAGGTATTGTAAGGAATCGAACCTGCCGTGTAGATAAATACGAGATAGAGTGGTTTGTTAAGCCAACCAAAGGTTCGGAAAATCATGAATAGGGCTATCATTCCCATAAACGAAGGAAACATCTGGAGCAAGAGGAATGAAATGAGGATCGGTTTCTTCCCTTTGAATTTAAAGCGGCTGAATACGTACCCTGTAATGGTGGTAAAGAATACCACCGAAATGGTATTGAGAATTGCCACGGAGAGGGAACGAAGAAAGGCGGCGATAAAGTCCGGATACTTGGCTGCAGAGGAACTTTTGTAGGTAAACAGATACTCGTAATGTTCCAGGGAAAATTTCTTTATGTCAGGAATAAGGGGAACCCCAGAAAGAAGCTTACCAGAGGTAAATGAAGCACTTATCATCCAGAGGATAGGGATGAGTACCGTAAGACACACAAATACCAGCCATAGGTATTGCAAGAAACGGAGAACATCATTTTTTATCCTGGCCGAACGAGAAAGCTGTCCTTGTACCAGGGTTAAGGGTTTATTGGTATTCATTCGCCTGCCTCCTCCTGGAATGAGCGGGAACGTACCAGGTTATATACTGAAAAGCCCCCTACAATGAGGAAGATTAAGATGGTATAAATGGCCGCCACATTGTACTGTTCAAAATCTTTTGTAAACGAAAGCTTGTAAATCCAGCTAATAAGAATGTCTGTCTGTCCCGGCATGGCTGATCCTACAATGCGCATACTGTCGGGTATTTGGGATGGATCCCAGTTCGGCCCTCCTCCAGTAAGGAAGTAAATTGCCCCAAAATTATTAAAATTGAAACTGAATGTCATGATAAGGGCCGGCATAGTAGCCGCAATAACCATTGGCCAGGTGATGTACTTAAAACGTTGCCAGCCGCTCGCCCCATCTATCGCCGCAGCTTCATATAATTCTCGGGGGATGGTGGAAAGGGTTCCGATAATCATCATCATATGGTAGGGGGCCCCAAGCCAGAGGTTCACGAGGATAACTATAAATTTGGCTAAACGCCCATTATAAATGGGTTGAAACCAGAAAATAGGCTGGTCTGGTTTTCCCTCAAGTCCAATGCGGTATAGGAAGTTGGTAACCGGTTCCATGAGCCCTGTGGCAAACAAAAATTGGTTCACAAGCCCATCTTTATCAAAGGCATTGCGGAACATCATGAGGCTTACCAGGGAAGGAATTGCCCAGGGAAGGATCATGATAGTTCGCCACAGTCGTTTGTGTTTTACCAGCGGTGATTCCACGACCATGGCATTAAAGAAGCCCAATCCATATACGGTAAAAGAGGACATAATTGCCCAGAGAAGGGTCCATAAGAAGATTTGCCCAAAGATACTAAGCCAGCCAGGGTCCGTGGCTAAAAATGCAAATGTATCAAAGCCAACCCATTGAATAAGTTTTGCACCTAATTTAATTCGATAGGTATAATTGGTAAATGCTAACAGGAATGTGAAAAAAATAGGGATTATGGTAAAAACAAGGATCATAAGAAAAGCAGGAGTTGAAACAAGATATACGTACAGGCTATCCCAGATTCGTTTCCAGAACTGAAGAGAACTTTCTCGAACTCCACTTGCTTGGAAACTAAGGTTGGTTCGATATGCATCCACCATTCCCAGAATCCAGAGGATTACGAAAACCAAGAGTACCGCGAGGGAAAGAAGGCCGTTTCCCAATAGAACAATAGAATTGTCTGCGGTAAGCCAGGGTATATCTTTATTGTAGAGCTCGATGGTTCCCCCCGCATAGGAATCTCCGATGACAAGTCGGCCCAAGGTCCATATACCCCACATGCCACGGGAAAAAAAGCCCCCAAAATCTCGTAATGGATATCGTACCCGTGCTTGTTGATAGTTAGGATAGCGATAGGTTGAGCTTTTTAAAGCCTCTTCTTCGCTCGTACCAGTAAATATATCAGATTCACTTTGGGATTGGCCATCGTTTTCATCTTTAGAAAAGTCGGGGCTCCCAAAAATATCACCTGAAGAGGAGCTTGTTTCATCATTACCGAAAAGGCTTTCTTCAGAAGAACTGAAAAGTTCATCTTGTGAAGAAGTACTACTTTCGTCTAGACCGAGAATATCTCCCAGAGTTTCTGCTTGCTCTATCCCGGTATTCCCTGCTGTTCCCCCAGTAGCGGTGTATTCAGCTACCAACATTTCTTCTTTTGAGACTTTTCCCTGGATAAGCCGAATGTATCTTTCCCATTGGGAGGTACTTAACTCTATGGTGAAGAAAATGATGGCAAGCAAAAACCAAAAAAGGGCTTTTAGTTTTTGTTTATTGATAAGCTGTCCTAAACCAGGAATGAAAGCGGAAGCTAGTGCAACTCCCAGGGCTTTTCTTCTGGATAGAGAATGATGAGAAACGGAGGAAATTGGCGGTACCTCAGTATTCATCTATTTGGTCCTCCTAAAACACAACAAGGGGCGGCTGTTCCGCCCCTTAAGATAATTTTACTTTGTTAGGCTTGTTGTTCCTTTGGATCTCCCTTTTTACCTATCTCTCCTGTCCTATTAAAAATCAACAGAACGGAAGGGCCCCAAAAGGAAGAGAAAACTATCTACTTATTATTTTCCGCATACCATTTCTTATAAAGATCCACAATGGTTGCCTGTGCCTGGGCCGGGGTTTTTTCGCCGTCCCACACAGCCCGTAATTCCAGGTTAAGACCTATACCGTAGTACCCATCCATAGCTTTTTTAGCGGGATTCTTGGGCAATGTTAAGGTTGGTTCGGGATAGTTAAACGCAAAGGCTACAGACATCTCTGCCTTGTTCGGGTCGTTCCGGTAATTGGGGGTGTTCGGTGCTCCCTTCTTAAGAGCGGGAATATACGCCGAGTTATTTACCAGGGTCTGAAGTCCTTCTTTTGTATAGAGAAGTCTGTACAATTCATGGGCTGCAGAAGGGTATTTGGTAAAGCCATTAATAACAAAACCTTTCGTTTTTACAAAGGGACTCAAGCGATTTCCCTTCCAGGTAGGCATGGGCCCAAATTTAATATCATAACCGCCCTTTGTTTCGGCGCCATTGACATCCATCCAGGTTCCTACAAGGAAGAAGGGAGCAGTTTCATTATTCAGGGCATCGTCCCAGCGCCATACCATGGATGCCCCCGGTGTTTTTACGCCGTTTGCTTCTACACTGATCATGGCATCTGCCGCTGCTTTAATGAATTCAAGTCCCGCAAGAAATTCAGGGGTTTCAAAACTGGGGTTCTCAGCTTTTTTGTCAGGGAAAATTCTGAATTTCCCCGCCGTAAGATTAGAATAGCCCGACCACACTTCGTCCAGGCACATGGGATAGACGATAGTAACAGGTTTCCCTTTATAAGTAGGCCGACTTGTTTGCCATTTCTTCGCTAAATCGAAAATCTCTTCCCACGTGTCAAAGGCATCGGGAAGCCCATCTTTATTTTTATCGCTGGTATCCAGTTTAAGGGCCTCCATCATCGTTTTATTCCAGGCAAAGGCCATACCATCGTAGGCAATGGGAACGTATTTAATTACCGCCCCCGCGTTGGCTCCAGAATAAAATGGCTCCTGAGCAAATTTGGCCGCTCCATCGGTAATTACCTTATCAAGTTGCAGCAGGGACTGGAAGTTTCTTCCCACTTCCCCATCGATAACGAGGGCTACATCGGGGGCTTCTCCCTGCAGGGCCGTAATTTGGTCAGCCCCACCGGCGGCCCCAAAATTCATGTACTCTACCACCCCTTTGGCTTCGGGATGTACCGTATTCCAAAGATTTACCAGGGCTTCTCCCAGTTTATCGTTGTCTACGCCCAAACGGATTTTAGCCCCCTTTTCAATCTGATACTGGTTACCTCGCCAGACCGCCTTTGATTGGGCCATCAGGTTCCCCACGATAAGTAGAAAACAAGGGATGATTACCCACGTCTTTTTCATGGATTTCCTCCTAAAGTAATATAGCTAAAACGGTTTACTAAGTAATAGCATAAGGGGTAAACTGTAATCCGTCAAGAGTTTTTTATACAATTCATAAGGAGCGTATATGTGCAAACCAGAGGCGTACCACCGCAGTTTTGATAACCTCTGTTATTCTCCCGACGGCAAATCTTTAGTTGTTCGTCTGATAGCCGGTGTGGATAATATTAAAACGGTCCATCTCTGGGCAGGAGACCCCCATGAATGGGAACCCCTTACGCAAGGAAAAAGTCGCTGGAAATGCCATCCCTACGAGATGCGCCGGGCCGGTTGCGACGGGGTTCATGAATATTGGGAAGTTACCCTTGTTCCTCCCTATAAACGGCTTCGCTATTTTTTTCGGATAGTCGATCTGGATGGCCAGGCGTGGGACTATGGAGAAAAGGGGCTTTTCCCCTGTGAGGATCCCGCAAAGGCTATTCCAAGCGGGGATTTCTGGAACGCCTTTATGTTCCCCTATCTTCATGAAAGTGAAGTATTTCGGGGGCCTCAATGGGTTGCCCAAACCGTGTGGTACCAGATTTTCCCCGAGCGATTTTGCAATGGGAACCCCACCAATGATCCGTCCCAGGTTAAGCCCTGGAACCGGGGACCGGTGACCAATCACGAATGGTATGGAGGGGATCTTCGGGGGATCATCCAGAAATTAGATCATATTGAAAAACTGGGATGTAACGGTATCTACCTCACCCCCATTTTTCTTTCTCCGTCGGTCCATAAATACGACACCACCGATTATCTTACGGTGGATCCTGCTTTTGGGACAGCAGAGGACCTGCGAGAACTGGTCCAGGAATGCCATCGGCGGGGTATTCGCATCATGCTGGACGCGGTGTTTAATCACTGTGGCCGAGAATTTGGTCCCTGGAAGGATGTGATGGAACGGGGAGCCCGGTCTCCCTATCGGGATTGGTTCTATATCAAAGAGTTCCCTTTGTTCACCGAAGAAAAGGGTGGCCATCACCGCCATAGGGCAAACTTTGAGACCTTTGCCTTCGTTACCGGGATGCCCAAACTGAACACCACCAATCCAGAGGTCCGGGAATATCTCTTAGGGGTAGCGGAACACTACGTTCGGGAATTTGATATTGATGGGTGGCGGCTAGATGTGGCAAACGAAATAGACCACGAATTCTGGCGGGAATTCCGCCGTCGGGTAAAGGCTATAAAGCCCGATTTATATATTGTGGGCGAGATCTGGCACGATGCCATGCCCTGGCTTCAGGGAGACCAGTACGATGCGGTGATGAACTATCCTCTGGACATGGCAATCAGCGACTTTCTATTAGAAAAGAATTGGACCAAAACAGCCAGGGATCTTTGTCAACGCCTGGATCACCTCTGGTTTTCCTATCCTGAACCGGTAATGAAGGTGGCTTTCAATCTTCTGGATTCCCACGACACGGACCGGCTCGTGACCCGTATGGGAAGCCGGGAAAAGGCAAAGCTTGCCCTAACCCTGCTCTTTGTGTTCCCCGGATCTCCCTGCATCTATTACGGAACCGAGTATGCCCTGGAAGGAGGACCCGATCCGGACAATCGTCGCTGTATGATATGGGACCCCCGTCCGGAGGAAGAGGAATTTTTTCGCTTTCTTTCCCTATTGGTGCAGATGCGCCGCCAGTACTGGCAAGTCTTTGCTGAAGGTAAACGGACGTACCGGACTAATCAAGCGTATCCAGGACTTTTAGCGATTACTATCGAGTTCGGCTCCACAAAACTGCAGGTGCTTATTAACCGGGATGATAGGCCAGTGCCAGCCGATGTTTGGAAACCCCTCGCGGGCCTTGCGACAGATGCAAAGTTTCGGGACTTGCTGGAGCATACTGGTCTGGGAGCCGCCGCTAGTGGTCACCGAGCTTTAGAACCAAGCAGGCTGGCTGGGGCTTTTGTTCTGCCAGGCGTAAGCGCCGCGGTGCTGCTGGAAGAATAGCTCTCCTATAAGGGATGTGTCAGAGTCTCCTCCCTGAGAGGGGCCTTTACACTGAATCCTGGGTCGGTATGATACCCCCAAGGATGGTCCCGCGAAACAAGAGAGCACCTTAAAACAGGGGCCTGCGGCTTTGGGGTAATAGGTATGCATCATACTTATAAATCTTTAAATTTAAAAATGTCAGGTTTCATTGAATTTTTGTGTTCTTTGCGGCAATCATATTGTATATGAAAGCAATGAAATTAAAACATGTCTTTTGTTTGGTACCTAGTTCTTTTTTATTGATTTTTTCCCTTTCCTGCGCCACTAGTTCAGGCGGAACCTATTCCCGCTCCGTACATGCTGACGAGGAAGCGGCCCGCCGGAACAGGGCAGCCCAGGAAAAGAACTCCGGAAACTCAGGCAGTAGTTCATCGGGTAGTGCTTCGAGCGGGAACAGCGCCTGGGCCGCTTCGGATCCCTACGCTTCAGGATGGAATACGTCGAACACCGTAATTATAGTTAAGGAGGTCCCTCCCCATGGGACAGTGAAATTGCTTGGCATTCCCTTTGGAACGCCGGTGTTCATAGACGGTGATCCCCGCATCGGAAACACCTTTGACCTCTCTCCGGGCACGCATCATATAGAAGTGCGGGCCTTTGGATTTGAAGTATGGGAAAGGACTGTTCAAATTACCAAAGACCACACCACCGTCCTTAGCGTAGAACTGGTACCGGCAGATTTTCGTATCATCGATGTGGAAATGCAAAATAGTTCAGTGAATCCAGACAACCCAGGCTATTTCGGTTCCGCCCGGCTTACCGTATATGTGACCGCTCCGGGAACAATCGGCATACAAATTCTGGATCAGGACCATCGATCTGTCAGATCCCTCGGCCCCTATGAAATACATAAGGGATCCCAGGATGTCTTCTGGGATGGCACCGACGGCAAGGGCCGCCTGGTTCCAAAGGGTAAATACACCGTGGTGGTTCAGGGACTCGACAGGGATTCCCAGCCTATAGGACAGGAATTTCGGCACTATGTGTATGTAGGAAACGACGGCATCCCGCTGCGGACCTGGCTTGGCGGTTCGGGATTTTCGGGGCCCTTTTTTGTTCCCGATGCGCAGGTGCTGCCTGAACGGACCTGGTCTTTTGCCACGGCGTTTATTTCCCACCTGGCTTCCCCCGCCGAGCCGGTGGGTTCTACCTGGGTTTCCTTCACCTCCCTGAGGGTGGCTGTGAGTGAATATGCGGAAGCGGGGATGCTGGTAACCTATGTGGGCCGGCCTCAGGTTTCTGATGTCAGCACCGACTGGCTTGGATGTACCGCGACGGCTAAACTGAAACTCACGGAGTACCAAAACCCCTTTTCGGCGGCTATTGGTATTCGAGGTTCCTACCGCAATTTCGTAAGCGATATTTCCTCTGAAAGCACCTCCTATATTCCCCCTGCCTGGGACGGGCTCGCTAATTACGACGGTCTTTCGCTCTTGGTCCCCCTTGAGTATAGCGATGGCCCCTTAAGACTTTTTGCCGCCCCGGAGATTCAGGTTTCCACTTTTTATCCCTATTGGACCGATGATCGCTGGTCCACACCGGACCTCTTCGTCTGGTCTACTCTGAGGGTCGGCGCGGAGGTACGGATTTCCAATCCGGTGCGCCTGGCCCTCTCGGCGGCCATGAAAAGCGACCCGCTGAACAAGGGGGCGTTCGCCCTGCAGTTCCCCCTTTCATTGGGAGCGGAGGTGAGTATATATACCCGGGGGCCGCTCAATATTACCGCTTATGCCCTGGCTGAAGCAGGGGGCCCCTACAGCTATGCGGTTTATGGCGGTATCGGCTTCGGCGGACGGTTTTAATAGGTGGATGAAAGGTTTACGTGTTTCTCGTAAAAATGTGTGCATGACAAGGGTATATCATCGCAACCATACAATCAATCTAAAGATATGGTTCATGTACAAATTTATGTGGGAATTAATCCCAATGTTGTATGAGGATGGTATCACTTTTTTAAAAAAACGCTTGACAAATTTCGGGGGGGGGGTAGGCTTATTATAGCTACTACCGGTATGGCTCTTTCCGGTATGGAAAGAAAAAAGTAACGGCGCATATAGCGCACAAGGAGAACCGTATGAACGGATTTACCGAAGTGTCTTCCCTGGAACTTGAACAGATTGAGGGTGGAGGAATAGCAAGTGGAATTGCAGGGGCTTTACTTGGAGCTGCCACAGGATTTTCTCTTGGCGTACAAATTGCTCAACATGTTGCTCCTATTACTAGGGCAGGAGCAGTGGCTTGTGTGGTTATACCAACTGTGGTATTTGCTGCCGCAGGATTTGTAGCATCTTACTAAAATCAAATTTAATTTAAATTAATAAGCGTAGCTATTTCAAAACGCAGAGAGTTTTGAAATAGCTACATAGAAATCCGAGATTTGTTACAGCGATTGAAAAGTAATTGATGGCAATCGTAAAGCCAATTTCATAATTTGAAGATTAGTGGTTGAATTTTGAGATTGACTCGGTTATATACCAATTTGAGTCAGAGGGGGGAGTAAAGAAATGAAAGTAATTGTTTCCGCTGTTTATTATGTATTATTGCTTTTATTTTATGCATTTATGTTCTCACCCTATTTAGGGTTTCGAACTGATAGTTTGGGGGGAACGAAAGGAACAATGATTTTTATTAGCAGCCTTGTTTTAACTGGTATTATAATTTTACCTGCTGCTTTTAAGTTTTTTGAAACTATAAAAGATATAGGTAAAAAATCTAAGTAAGAAGCTAACATATGTGATTCGTAATAATCGTAAAAAATAAAACAATGCCCCACACATTTTTATGGGGGGCATTATAGGAGTATCTATGAAGCGATTTTCGTATCTTTTAATTGGTATAGGGATTTTATTTTCAATAGGCATATATTTTATAACTACAGATATAACCTTGTTCGTTAATGTTCTTATTCCTTATACTGTAGCAGCCTTGGGAATAGGAGTATGCGTAAAAAAGAAATTTGTCTTTCCTTTGTTTTTTATTTTGGTATGGGTTACGGGATACAATGTAGTGTATATTATTCTAAAGTTGTTCAAAATAGGTGATTTATACTCCTACCAAGGGAGAATTTTTGTGCAGTTGTTTTTACCCCTTTTATTGGATTAATGGCACAAAGATATAAAGAGGTAGCTAATGAAAATCACCGAACATAGAGAATTACACTTGTTTTCTTTACTTTCAAAGCGGTCGGATTTTTTCCCTGAAGATTTAGTAAATGAATTAGGTACAATAAAGGGTGTTCTAGAAAAATTAGGATGTTCCATTTATTCCATTATTACGGCAACCTATGGTGAAAAAACAAATAGGGAGGGAAAAAAATTAGTAGACGGAGAAATACTTATAGAATTAGAAGATGGGAAAATACCTGAAATATTACCTGAAGAATATGTCGTAAAACATGAACTTCACCTTGTAAATGCTTTGTGTTGTGAATATGAAGGGACACCTCATGCATTGCCGCAAATATATCAAAACCTTGCGGCCTATATAGGAGAACGTAAATTGCAGCCTATAACAGCGGTATATACGCTATCAAAACAACCATACAATCAATCTAAAGATATGGTTCATGTACAAATTTATGTGGGAATTAATCCCAATGTTGTATGAGGATGGTATCACTTTTTTAAAAAAACGCTTGACAAATTTCGGGGGGGGGGTAGGCTTATCATAGCTACTACCGGTATGGCTCTTTCCGGTATGGAAAGAAAAAAGTAACGGCGCGTATAGCGCACAAGGAGAACCGTATGAACGGATTTACCGAAGTGTCTTCCCTGGAACTTGAACAGATTGAGGGTGGCGTAAATATTGGGGGCGTTATAGTGGGAGGTATTGCGGTTGTTGCTGGAGGGGCCTTGGTAATTTCGGCTATTACCTGTCCTTCACCAGTAAGTATACCAGCAATAAAAGTGGGAATAGGCGCTATGTCAGTGGGAGCATTAATAATATATGCTTCTACGAGAGGCTGAAATGAATTGTAATTTTGATGTATAACTAAAAAATCGGAGTTAACAAGAATGGTAGACATGACATGCTATGTTAATGAATTATCAAAAAATGGTATATCTGCTTATAGTAAAAATGAGCAATTAATTGTTAATATAAGCAGCGGTTTTAGTTTAACAGTTAATATTAAAAAAACGTTTTGTTGGTACATTTCTGTTGGGTTTATAAAATTTTCCTGGCTTCTTGACTTTCTGTTTTTTTTTACAATACTTGTTTTCTCTTTTAATGTTATTATGGGGCCAATTTTTAATTTAGCTACTACAATAGGAATATATAGTGTGATCATTACTATTTTTTTATATATAATATTTATATATATGAGACTGACGACGGATGTTGTAGTGGTTATTAATATTTTATTAAGAACTAAATCATTAGCAGCAGAAAAATCTTAAAGTATAACTTTTCTTTGTAGAGGATAAAAAAACACGGAGAAAGGGGGGATTGAGAGTAAAGAAATGAAAGTAGTTGTTTCCGCTGTTTATTATGTATTATTGCTTTTGTTTTATGCATTTATGTTCTCGCCCTATTTAGGGTTTCGAACTGATAGTTTGGGGGAAACGAAAGGAACAATGATTTTTATTAGCAGCCTTGTTTTAACTGGTATTATAATTTTACCTGCTGCTTTTAAGTTTTTTGAAACTATAAAAAAATTAAAGGTATATAATTTTGTTAAGGGAGCGAGATATTTTTTTATCCTTACTAAAAAAAAGAGATTAAAATTTGAAATACATAATTACTTTTGTAATAGCCTATATTGTTTCTCGTTTGTTTTGGGGAGTAATAGGTTTTTCCTATTTACTATTTGAGGCGCCTTTTAATTTCTGGAAGCTTCTTGTTGATGTTGGTACATTCTGTGGTATTTATTTTTTTGTTTGGAATGTTATACGAATTGTCGAAAAGAATCAAAATATAATCAAAAATAAGGAGTTTGAAAATGAATAATGATGATCTTATGAGCTTATTGTTCAAAATACTGATTCCTATTTCTCTATGAAATGTATTCGTCAGCTTGATGAAACCGATTGTGGGGCCGCTTGTATTGCGATGATAGCCCGACATTATAAATCCCGCTCTGGAGTTACTCGAATTAGGGAAATTGCTGGGACCGATCGCCAGGGCACTACCCTGGGCGGAATGGTAAAGGCAGCAGAAACCTTAGGTTTTACAGCTCGAGCTCTTAAGGGAAACTATGAGGCCCTATCACCAGCTTTACCGGTACCCTTTATAGCCCACATTAAAAAAACAACACCCCAGGGTGGGCTTTTGCATTTTGTTGTTGTGGCACGGATAACGAAAAAAATTATTACAGTTTTGGATCCCGCTGAAGGTCGGCAAAAATATACAATTCAAGATTTTTGTAAACTCTGGACTGGCTATGTGGTATTCCTCTCTCCCGGGAAAGATTTTCTTATAAAAAAGAAAGAAGCGGGACTTTTTACTCGTTTTTTACCACTGCTAGTACCTCATAAAAGCGAATTAATCCAGGTAGGTATTTCTTCTTTGTTAATTACTCTTTTTGGAATCTCGGGATCTCTTTATTTTCGTTATTTAATTGATGAAATCCTTTTTTCTGGAGCCTTTACAAGCCTTCATGTAATTTCTCTGGGCATGGCAATTATCACCCTATTCAGGGTAATACTAGAAGTGATTCGTAACCATATAGTACTTACCTTTTCACTTAAAGTAGATTTCCGTCTTATATTTTCATACTTTAGACATGTGCTACATCTTCCAATTCCTTTTTTTGATTCCCGTAAAACCGGTGAAATCCTCTCTCGTATAGATGATGCTCAAAAAATTCGGAATGCCCTTTCGGAAGCGGCTGTAACGGTGGTTTTAGATATCCTCATGGTGCTTGTTGTCGCGGCGGTACTTTTTTTTCAATCGTCTTTGCTTTTCTGGGTTACCTTTTTGACTGTTCCTCTTTCTTCTGTTCTCGTTTGGTTCTTCTCCCGCCGCTTTGCCCGAGGATATCGACAGGTTATGGGAGAATCAGCCCATGTGCAGTCATATCTTGTTGAGGTTTTAGGGGGAAGTAATACGATTAAGGCTCTGAATGCAAGTAATCTTGTGTACGAAGAATACGAAAAACGACAGATGCATGTAGTTCATACTGCTTATAGCCTTGGTATAACCCGCAATTTACAAACTTTTTTTACTACTCTTATAGAAGGTTGGGTCACAAATGCGATTTTCTGGATTGGAAGTTATAATATTCTAAAAGGCCAGATGAGTCTTGGTCAGCTTATTTCTTTTAATGCACTCCTTGGTTATTTTACTGGTCCCCTTTCACGACTTATCAATTTACAACCATCTTTACAAGAAGCTTTTGTTGCCGCCGATCGGTTAGGTGAAGTTTTGGAATTAGAGGAAGAAATCCCTTCCTATGGTAAATGGCTTAAACCCCAGCGCTTTGCAGGAAAAATAGAATTTAACACAGTATCTTTTCGCTATGGAACTCGACGACCTGTACTGGAGGATCTTAATTTTAATATACAATCGGGGCAATGGGTTGCTTTTGTGGGACCCTCCGGTTGTGGTAAGACTTCTTTGGTAAAACTTATTTTAAAATTTTATAAACCAGAAAAGGGTACGATTTTTTTGGATGAGCATAATTTAGAGGATATCGATACGGTGCATCTCCGATCTCGTATTGGTTATGTGCCGCAAGATATTTTTTTGTTTTCTGGAACTATTGCAGAGAATATTAGCCTACACCAACCTGATGCTTCACTCGAAGAAATTGTGGAAGCAGCAAAAAAGGCTCGAGTCCATGATTTTATAGAAGCCTTGCCAGAACGATATAACACGGTTATATCAGAAAAAGGAGCCTCTTTATCTGGAGGGGAACGACAACGGATTGCTTTGGCCCGGGCTTTGCTTGGGAATCCTGACTTACTTATCTTTGATGAAGCCACAAGTAATTTAGATAGTATTTCGGAGCATGAAATTCACCAAACAATGGAAAACCTTCGAGGAGAAAAAATAACAACAATTCTAGTGGCTCATCGACTTTCAACAGTAGTCCACTGTGACAAAATTTTTGTGATGGAACATGGACGTATTGTTGAATCTGGAACTCATCAGGAACTGCTGGCTTATAAAGGACTGTATGCTCGGCTATGGGAAGGGGCCAGTATATGATAAAATTTGGGGACCTATCAAACTATAAATATGGGAGAGATTTCTTTGAACAAAAAATCCCATGGGTAAGTACCTATTTCATTGGGATTGTAGGTATCATAGTTGTTACGACGATTATCTGGGCTTGCCTTGGTTCAATAGATATCGTAATAAAAGCTCCAGCGTCACTTTGTTATCAGGATTACACTTCAATTATTAAGAATCCTGTTGCAGGAGTACTCCAGGAACGGTGCTATATCAATGGGTCTAAAGTGGGAAAGGGAGACCTGTTATTTCGAATCAATACAGAAACTTTGATGGTTGATTACACCTCTACGGTAACAGCTATAAAAAGAAGTGAGGAAGAATTACGAAATCTCTTATTATTTGAAAGAGCTGTTAAAGCAGGGACTAACCTTGTTTCTCCTTTATATGAACAGGCTTATGCAAGGGCTGCTCTCTATTTTGCCGATAAACGTAGTTTAGAGCTAAACCTTAAAAAGGCTACAAATGCTTTTGAAGCGGAACAGCGATTACCTAGTGAGATGGTTGCGGCAAAACGTATAAAGGATCTTGAAATCGAACGTGATCTTGCTCAGGCAAATTTAGATGCCTTTACACCAAGACAGTTACTTACTCTGGAGCAAGAAAAAGAACAAGTAACGGAAAAACTCGAAGCACTCCATAAACATCTTTCCATCGTTAACAAACAAATTCAGGATAGCCAAGTTCGAGCTCCTATTTCAGGAACTGTGGAGGAACTTAAGAAAATAAATCAGGGGGATTTCCTTTTTGAAGGGGAAGAATTACTCCGTATTGTTCCAGAAAATTCAAAATTCCTTACTGCAGAAATTTCTATTGCTAGCCGTGATATGGCTGATATCCGACCAGGAATGGCGGTGTCCCTCCGACTAAACGCATTGCCCCCCGCAGAGTACGGCGAGATTAAAGGTACGGTATGTAGCGTTTCGGCGGATGCTTTGTATTTAAACACAGGGGCCGCTTATTTTCTGGTAAAAGCTCTTCTTCCTCAGCAGTATGTGATGAACCGCAGGGGCCTTGCTATTCCCCTTAAAGCAGGCATGTCTGGAGAAGGCCGAATTATTACGGAACAAAAACGTATAATCCGCTATATTCTTGAAAAATTGGATTTCATTTAGGCGACCCTCAAATCCTGGAATCACTCTGCCGCTTCGGAGTAATTAAGACCGTTGGGGACCGCTGTACGGAGATAGGTCTAGGTTACAGCCTTCCCAGCAGTCGGTAGGCGATAAGGCCAAGCCATTCGCGGATGAGACGGGTGGAGCGCGTAAGGGCCCATGCGTCGGGGAAAAGGTCCGCAGGAAGAAGGAGGGGCTCCGCCTGGCTATCCACCGAAAAGGGGATGGCCGGGAGCTTGGTTTTCTTGGAGATGGCCAGGGCACGGGGGAGGTGCCAGGCGGAGCTCACGAGGAGTACCGGCCGAGGAGTGTGCTGACTGCTTTCAGCGAGGCCTTCCAGAATCTTTTTACTATAAACAATGTTTTCGTGGGTGTTTCGGGAAGCCACTTCTGTAATAATTGCCCTTTTGGGAACCCCCATAAGCGCTAAAATCTCCGCCATGTAGGGGGCTTCTTTCTTATCTGGAAAAGTAATAGAACCGCTGCCGCCGCTTGCAATTATAACAGGGGCAGCCCCGGCCCGATACAGCCGGGCGGCGGCGGTAAGCCGTTCAAAGGTGTCATTTCCTTCCACAAGGCCTGGCCGGGAAGCGGCGGGTTCCACGGTGCCTCCCAGAACAAGGATCGCCGTATAAGGAGCGCCAGCCATCACATCCTCAATCTGAGAAAGGGGTACTTCGTAAAGTCGGGAAAGGAGGCGGGTCACCATTGGCAGGGATAACAATGTTACCAGAATGAGAATAGAAAGACTTATCCCCTTAAGCCAGCGCTGAAATTGATTCCTGGCCTGCAACGATACAATAACCCAGAAACTCAGCACAAGACCAATAGCTAAAGGGGAGGTTAAAAGGGGACGCAAAATTTTAGAAATATAAAATACGATCGTCCCCATATCTCTTTTAATTATTGACGAAGGCTTTCTTTAATAATTCCAGATCGAGTTCTGGATAAACGGGAAACCGATCCAGAAGGGCCTTTACCCGCCGATGGGCTTCCGCTTTTACCATGGGGTCGATCACGTATTTTGCCTTGCTCGGCTGGGAAGGATTCTTGGGATCCGGTGCGGGCTTGGTCCCTTTCAGCACAAGGGCAATGATGGCCCCTAATTCTTTCATCTCCGTCGGTCCCATCCCTAAGGTGGTTACCGCGGCGGTACCAATCCGGAGCCCCGAGGTGTACCAGGGCCCATTGGGATCAAAGGGAAGGCTGTTCCGGTTCAAGGTGATGTTACATTCGTGGAGGGCGCTTTCCGCCTGACGACCCGTGAGTCCCTGGTTGCGAACGTTCACCAAAAACAGGTGATTGTCCGTACCGCCGGTAAGCACCTCAAGCCCTTCGGCCATACAGGCCGCGGCGAGGGCCTGGCTGTTCTCCACAATTTTGTGGGCATAGGTCTGGAATTCCGCGGTTCCCGCTTCCCGGAAGGCCACGGCCTTAGCGGCGATCACGTGGGGGAGGGGGCCGCCCATGGTAAGGGGGCAGCCCTTATCCAGAGCTTCGGCAAACTCTTTGGTGGAAAGCACGAGTCCCGCCCGCGGCCCCCGGAGGGTCTTGTGGGTGGTAGTGGTGACCACATGGGCGAAAGGAATGGGGTTGTAGTCCCCGGTAAAGACCTTGCCTGCCACAAGCCCCGCAAAATGGGCCATGTCCACCATAAAGACCGCTCCTACTTTATCAGCGATCTCCCGCATTCTGCGGAAATTGATTTTTCGGGGATAGGCAGAATAGCCCGCTAATAGAATAAGGGGCCGCACTTCCAGGGCCTGCTTTTCAATTGCGTCGTAATCTAAAAGACCCGTTTCTTTCGAAACCGTGTAGGTATACACATCAAACATTCGGGCCGAAACATTGTAGCGATACCCATGGGTCAGGTGGCCGCCGGAATAATAGTCCAGCCCCAACAGGCGCTGATTACCGAGCATCGTCTTAAGTTCTTTCCATTGTTCGTCGGACAGCTTATACAGATTGGTCTCGCCGAATTTCTCCAGGGCTGGCATTTCTACCCGGGTAGAAAGAATTGCCCAGTAGGCCAAGAGGTTGGCATCGGCACCACAGTGGGGTTGAACATTGGCGTATTCTGCCCCAAACACCTTACAGGCCTCGGCGGCGGCCAGGGACTCGATGGCGTCCACATTTTCGTTCCCCGCATAAAAACGGTGGTTGGGCATCCCCTCGGCATACTTGTCAGTAAGCAAATTCCCCATGGCGAGTTGCACCGCCATGGAACAGTAATTTTCACTCGCGATGAGCTTTACCCGGCTCCGCTGATTTTCCAGCTCCTTTACAATAGAGGCAGCAATTTCTGGAGCAACCCGGGAAGTCTCGTACAGATTGCAGAGGTAGGCAAGCAACGCTGTATTAACCTTTTCTAGAGGGATGGACGCAAGATAGGCTGTTACCGGATTAGTAGACATGGGTATATATCTCCTTTGTCAATGGTTCCTGCCCAGGCGTGCGACAGGCAATTGAACAATCCCTACGGGATCTCCAAGCTCCCCGATGGTTTCCCATCTTGAAACGCCAGTTGCTCTCTATTCCAGCAGCGAGTCCCTGCCTTAGTGGAGAAAAGGCCGCGGAGGACCCTTTTTATGATAAGGGGGCCTCACCGATGAGATATGGTAGCGGGAAACAACTAATCATGCAATAGGGTTTTCAAATAGACCCTTTGGAAAAAGTTTCCGAAAAACCGCCGGCGTTCTTATTAAAAGGACACCAGCGGTTAGCCAGGTTACTAAGAAATAGGGAGTTATGGCTTCTTTATGCCTTTTTTGCCGGTTTTCCCACGTAGACAAAGCCACCCACGAGGGCAGTGATAGGTGCTACCATAACCAGGCCAAAGCTCCCCACCATGGTGTGAATGATTTCGGCGGAGACATATATCATATTAAGGATATTTGCCAGCGGTATCCCCTGGGCAATAAAGGTCATGAGGAGGGCCGTATACCCACCGGTGTAGGCAAGGAGTAATGTGGTTGTCATGGTTCCTACCACATGGCGTCCCACGGTAAAACCGGACTTTATGAGTTCCCATCGGCTAATCTGAGGGTGCTTATGAACAATTTCGCCCATGGCGGCAGAAATATCCATGGAAAGGTCCATCACCGCTCCGCTGGACGCAAGAAACACTCCCGCCATGAATAAGCGGGGAAGCGAAAGCCAGTCAAAACCCATATAGAGGAGATTTTCCGCAAAGGGACGAATGGCCCCATGGATTTTAAACCAGGAGGTAAAGAAAAAGGCTAATAGGGTAGTAAGAAGAACTCCTCCCATGGACCCGATGAAGGAAACAAGGCCTTTTTTAGTAAAACCACCCACAAGGAAAATAATCACAAAGGTAAGCAGCGCAACTATCCCCAGGGTAAGTAACAGAGGGTCCCAGCCATACAAGATGAGAGGAAGAAGTACTTTAATAATAAGAGCCACAGAAAACACAAATGAAATAAATGCTTTAAAACCTATCCATCCTGCGAAACCGATAAGGACAAGGATAAAAAGAACAAAAAGCGCAAGAATCCCGTCCAAACGGAAGTGATCCATCACATTCACGTGGGCCACGTCCTTTTTATCTGGAGTAAGATCCATAACGACAAAGGCCGTGTCGCCGGGGGAAAACCATTTATCTAACTCTTTTTTACCAAGAAGATTATTGGTGGTAAAAAAATGGCGTCCTTTGAACCGGGTTGTAAGAATCTCTATTTCTAATTGTTGGCTTCCATGTTTAGAGGGACCAATCGTTTTAACCGTACTATTGTCTGTCGCAAGAATACGAGCTTTGGCCCAGAGGAAAGAACCCTCCGGATAGGGCGACGTAAAGCCGGTGGGAATAAAAAAAAGAACCCCACTTATGAAAGTGACCAGAATAGTAAATATCAGGTCCTGTCGATGGAGATGCAAAAAGGCTGTAAATCTATTCATATGTTCCCCTTTTGGGTAAATAACATCACCGTTAGACAACTGTTGAAGTGCCTAAAATCTAAGGGGCTCGCCCTTGTGGGCAGCCCCTGGTACTTTTTGATAATAGAGAGCCCTACTTTATTGTTATTTTGCTATTTACTACTTATTTCGCGGCCACCGGCGTCCCTGTTGTCGCGGGGGTAAGTCCAAGGCTGATCATCAATTTCTTAAAGATATCCGTATTGTCGTAATATCCCGCAAAGAGTTCCTGATTAACCCCTTTAGCAAAGACAGGTACGGGAACCCCCGTGTGGGAATAGCTGGTCCAACCGATACCCGCCATCTGGTTAAGGATTTGGGTAAGTTTTACCGTGAGGGGTTCGTAACCACCGTACAGCAGGTATTCTTCTTCTTTTATCGAGCGTTCTACTTCGTTCCCCATGGTCCGCTTAAAGGCCCGTTCCAACTGTTCCTTTTGAAGGACATTGAGGGAAGCGATATCGATACCAAAGGCATCCTTGATTGCCGGCGCCAGATCTTCCAGTTTAGCCTTATCTTTGGGGGTACTGGCCTTATAAGGTTTAAGAACTTCTTCATTGAATGCCACGTAGGACATTTTCTGGGGGGCAATCTTATCAAAGAAGGTTTCGTATTGGGTCCCGGCAAAACCAATGGCCATTCCACCAGTTTCATGGTCACCCGTGACCAGAACGAGCGTTTCGTTGGGGTGTTTTTCAGCAAAGGCCAGGGCCTCCCGTACGGCCGCATCAAAGGCGAGGGTATCCTTTATGGCACTTGCCGCATCGTTGGCGTGGCAAGCCCAGTCGATTTTTCCTCCTTCCACAAAAATAAAGAACCCATTGGGTCCATCCTGCAGAAGTTCAATCCCCTTGCGCACAAAGTCGGCAAGGGCGAGTTCCCCTTCCTTTCGGTCTATATCGTATTTCATAGCAGAGGAATCCTGGAGCACCGGATTGATGGCGATAACCTTACCGATCCCTGCCTTAAGGTTATCAAAGGCCTGTTTGGTCTCTACAATAGTATACCCCTGCCGTTTGGCGAGATCAAACACACTGGTAAGATCTTTGTTCTTTCCTTTGGGTTGCAGGAAACCACCGCCGCCAAAATAGTCAAACCCACTCGCCGTGAGCTGAACCGCAATGTTGTAGTAATTCCCTCGGGAAGGTTCCTTAGCGTACATTGAGGCAGGGGTCGCATGGTCTAGAGATACCGATGAAATAACCCCTATCTTTTTCCCCTGCTCTTTGGCGTATTCGGCGATGGTCTTGTAGGTTTTGGTCTTTGTTACATCCATGTTGATAACACCATTCAGGGTTTTGTGTCCCGAGGCAAAGGCCGTACCCGCAGAAGCTGAATCGGTGATAAGAGAACCCGCATCAAAGGTGGTACAAAGTCCTGTTACGGGAAGCTGGGAGAAGGCAAGGCGCTTTACATTTACCTCTTTGGAAGAGAGGGCGTTTGCGTACGCCTCGGTAGCGGTAATCTGGGGCATGGCAAGCCCATCACCTACAAAAAAGAAGATGTACTTAACCTTTTGAGAAGATCCCGAGGGGGTTCCCCCTTTTTGTTGATCCGCCGTACCACCGGCAAATACCTGGCTGCTTACCAGGGATACAACCAAAAATAGGCAGAAATTTCTAAACCAACCGTTCCTTTTCATCAAAGGCCTCCTTACAATTTGGTAAGCCTATGATGAAAGGAGACAGCTAGAGAATAATGAGAAAAATATAAAAAAATGATGAGAGTAAGAGATTTCGGCGGATGCTAGGCTTGTCGTCCGGTCCTCAATTTTTCTTCAAAGCGTTCCAGGTTTTTCCCCGTAAGGCGGCCGGTCTCAGCGGTAGACGCCCCATTGGCTTCGGGGCTCTTTGCATTCTGCAAGGCGGAGTGTTTCGTTTCTGGTTTTCCTTGCGGAGTAATTCCCAGCCGTCGCTGAAGTTCCGCAAATTCCTCCCGGGAAAAGCGCACTCCCCCCAGAATATGTCGTTCAAAGGATTCGCAGCACCGGGGGGCTACCGTCCGGGCAATATCGAACATAACCTGGGCATAGGCGCGAATCTCCTTTTGGGCATGGGGATCGAGACGAAGCTTTAAAAAATGGAAAAGGTTATGCAGATCCATTTGCCAATACCATTCAGTATATAAGGAAAGGGGAAGGTTTATTCGGGCAAGTTCCCGGGCAAGTCCCTGCTCCAGTAAGTTCTGATATTGTTGATAGGCCTGACGTTGACCTGCTTCTAACTGTTCCTGAATAAATCGACCGGTATCGGGGTCTACCGGTTCTGCCATCCGCCCCTGTTTATTGTCAGTGCTTTGAAGGGCGATGTCTTCTAAGGCGGGAACATAAAAATCATCTTTCATCACCGAGTAACGGCCAGAAATCTCGTTTAACCGGGCCGTTCGATGTCGCACCATCTGGCGGGCCACAAATATGGGAAGTTTTATATGAAAGGTGAGCACCACCTGTTCAAAAGGAGAGGTGTGCTCATTTCGAAGGAGATAATCGATAAGGGCCGCATCTTCCCGATAGGTTTTTGTTCCAGCCCCATAAGAAACCCGGGCTGCCTGGACTACCCGTTCATCACTACCAAGATAATCTACCAGGCGGACAAAACCTTTATCCAATACAGGGAATTCCTTATCCAAAATCTTTTCTGCCGCTTCCACAAAACAATGGGCCACTCTTACCTCCAGAAAATTTGTATGTTATTCTAAATGGAGTATACTATTTTTATATCAACTATTAAAAGTGAGTTAAAAGGAGTTGAATTGAAGGATGACAGATCAAAACCCCTTTTATGAAAACCTGCTTGAGTATTATGACGAAATTTTCCCCGTTACTCAACAGCGCATCGATTTTATTGTTTCTCATCTACCACCTCGTTCCTATCCCCAACGAATCCTCGACGTGGGCTGTGCCACCGGCGGAACCGCCATAGCCCTTGCTCGAAGGGGGCTAGAAGTAACAGGGATTGATAGCGACTGGGCGATGATTCAAAGTGCTAACCGAAAAAACCCAGAACCTAAAAGCAATGCCCGGTTTCTTTGCATGGATATGCGGGAAGTGGATTCCTGGTTTCCTCCTCGTTCGTTTGATACGCTCCTTTGTCTCGGTAACACGTTGGTACATCTGGATTCTCTGGGGACTATCGATACCTTTTTTGGCTCCATGGTGCGTCTGTGTCAGACCCCCGCAACGGTGATTTTACAGTTTGTGAATTATAAGGAGATACTTAAAACTCAGAATCCCCACTTGCCTCCTATTAAAACCTCCCGCTGCAGGTTCGAACGGCAATACCAGAAACTGTCCAATGGGAAAATTCTTTTTGAAGGACGCCTCTATTCTTCCACCGAAGAAATGGTATTCGAAGGGAGCAACGAACTGTATCCCCTCTTGTTGGATGATTGTATTCCTCTGCTCGAAAAACATTCTTTTACGAATATTAAAGTATATGAAGATTTTACGGGTGCTCCCTATCGGGATGATGGTCTCGGCGTGCTTGTGGTGGCTCACCTTATGAAATAGACTCTTTTTTCTTAAAGAGATACGGGACTAGTGGCTGTACCTTAGGGGACACCGCCGAAAAGATGCGGTCTTTGGTATAGGGTAAAAGCTTTGGCGAAAGGGGAAAAGCCCCTGGAGAGGAAATGTCCCCTTTCTGTGAATTAAGCGACGGGCTCTCCTTTTATGTTCCAGCGGTTTTCAACCTTCTCGAATACCTCTAAGGGTAACTGGACCAGTCTCCCGTCGTCGGCGGTGAGTTTGATTGTTTCTGCTATGGGATTTACTTCGGTAACCTTCCAGATGCTTCCCTGGTACGATACCTTGCACCCTTCCTGGGGCATCTGGCGGCGCTGCTCACTGTAGAAACCATATTCATAGGCAAGACAGCACAGAAGACGCCCGCAGGGACCGGAAATCTTCATCGAGTTAAGGGAAATGTTTTGGTCCTTTGCCATCTTGATAGAGACCGGTTTTAATTTGTCTGAAACGCTGTGACAACAGTAGGGTCGTCCACAGACCCCCAGCCCACCAATAACCCGCGATTCATCTCGAACACCGATTTGACGCAGTTCGATGCGGGTTTTAAAAACACCTACTAGATCTTTCACCAATTCCCGAAAATCAACCCGGTTCTCGGCAGTAAAGAAGAAAAGAATTTTAGAGTCTTCGAGAAGATAGTGGACCGCCACGAGCTTCATTTCTAGATTGTGGGCGGCAATTTTTTCTTTGCAAATCCGGTACGCTTCCTGTTCCTTCGCTTTGTCCTGTTCTGCCTTTTGGATATCCCGTAACTGGGCAATTCGATCGATCTGGACCACCTCTGCGGTCGTATAGCTCCCTGTGTTAGTAATGGGCCCGATGATCTGGGCCAGATCTTTCCCGTAACGGGTAGGGACCACAACCATCATCCCCGTAGATAAAGAAACCGATTTATCGTACATGGCAATAAATGTCTCGTGGGAGTAGGGAAGACGGGCCCGATAGAGGGGCACCGATGGCTCTATAGGTTTTGTCTCCCCTGTTATGGGTGTGGCAATGCTTATGGTTTCTTCAAAATGATCCTCCGGCGGAAGGTCATCGAAAACTGTATCTCCTTGCATTATAGCTACTCCTGATCTAACAAATGTCTCATTACCTCTATCGCCCCGGCTCCTGTGCCGGGATATTAGTTTCTACTCTAATAAATTTATTAATAAGCCCTTTATTTCATCTAGCTGGGCTAGAATCTGGATTTGAGATATTTGTCCAGAAAGAATTCCTGCTGCTAGTTGTTCTAATCGGGTATCGATTACTTTTAAAAGGGTGTATTTTTTTCGTTTTAAAATATTAAAACCACTGGTTTTCTCTTCTATGTCAAAGCTATGGTGTACTACATAGTGCATAAAACGCCGAACCGCCTCTTTGTATGCTACTATTCGATCAAGGAGGGGCTTTTCTTTCAGGGCTTCCCCCGCCTGGGTGACTTCGTCAAGCAGTTCCTGAAGGGGTTTCTCCGTTTCGCCAGTTTCCAGCGCTTCCGTCGTCTTTTCTTCTTGGGCCTTATCAAGGGTTGTCTTGAAGAGCGGGGGCTTTTTCTTTATGCCCTCCTGTCGGGCCTTACGGGCTTCTCCCTGGGCAACTCCATAGGTGTGGGGATTCAGTGAAAGGCTTCCTTCTGGTACTTCAACCCTGGTCATATACCGCTTCTGCTGGCTTCACGGATGCTCTGGGCATCCCGATAGGTAGTAACCCGTTCTTCCCAATCCTCCGGGCTGCTACTTCCTACGATAGCCCCCTTTATGATAGCTCCATCCTCAATTTTGATTTTTTTTGTATATACAGTACCGATAAGTATCCCTGTGGAAAGAATGACAACTCCCTCCGGGGCTAGAATGTCTCCTATAACTACGCCTCCGAGGGTACAGGCTGTGCACTGAATGTCTCCTTTAATACGGCCACTTTCTCCTATAACAAGTCTCCCTTTCACGGTAAGATCGCCTCGAATACTACCATCGATGCGGGAAAAACCACCGGCTGTTACAGTCCCCTGAATAAAGCTACCACTTCCGATAATAGTATTAACAATGAGGTCATTCCCTGTCTGTCGTGCCATGATGTTATTTTACCGTGTTTCGGGCTAAGGTAGACCGAATGTTAAGATATTTCATGGGATCCACCACATCGGAACCTATATGAACTTCGTAATGGAGGTGAGGACCCGTAGAAAGCCCCGTATTGCCAATATATCCAATTACCTGTCCTTGCTGAACCTTTTGTCCCTTTTGTACCCTAAATGCCTGGAGGTGGGCATAGCGGGTATAAAAACCATGTTTGTGCTTTATAATGATATAATTGCCGAAGCCACCTATATCATAATCTACCGTGACCACCTGGCCATCCGCTGCAGCTACCACTGGATCCCCCTGTCGATAGGTGGAAAGATCTACCCCTTTGTGAATATACCATTGGCCGGTGAAGGGATTGATGTTTTGACCAAAGTACATTGATATATGGCCGATTCCTCCTTGAATAGGCCATATACTGGGGATATCGGTCAGAAGCGTATTCTGGGAATCCAGGAGATTGCCTATCTCTTTCAGCGGATCCACCGCAGAGGAAAGATAGCCTGATAAGCGACGCAATTCGCTCACCTCTTTTAAGGTCCCCTGGGCGGTTTCTTTTATCTCAAAAAAAGAACTGAGATCTCCCTGCTGCGCAGAACTGGTAGTAGCAGGTTTAGAAGTAAGCCCCAGCGTAGAAAGGGTAGAAGAAAGGGCCGCTTCAAAACTCTTGGCAGATCGCAGAAGATTGGCCGTTTCGTCCCGCAGCATATCAAGGTTGGCCTGGGCTTCCTTTAATTTACTTTCGTTTTCAACCAGGGCCCCCCGGGTGCCGCTATACAACGCCCCATACCAGAAAAAGGCCCCCACAATTCCTGCTAACACCAGAAGAACCAGGGCAAAGGAAAAGATACTTATCTGTAAATTGTATACCCGCTTTTCCGAATGAGGTACGACGACAATTGAATACTTCTTTCTCCCAAAATGAAAAAAAGCGCGCAGTGCATCTCCAATACTTCTCCCTAGCCGAACGAAGAAACGCCCTGTTTTTTTGAACAGGGAGTTTTCTAATTTTTTATAACGATGCACCGAAGCCACTCTCTTGCTCCCTTCTAATAACATTATGTACTTAATAAAATCCTGCTTATTATACCAGTTAATTTAAAAATATGTCAAATCATCCATTGTCTCTCCATAGTAATTTTTATTTTTCGTTGACGATTAAAAACTCTTGTGGTATAGTAATAGTATCCAGTTTGGAAGCCCCCTATCATAACACTTTTGGACTAAGCCATGCAGTATTTTGATACTCACGCCCATATAGGGCTCATCTATGATGACCCTATTGAACAACTTATTGTTATTCAAGAAGCCCGGCAAGCTTCGGTGACCCGGATTGTTTCGATTTGTAATAGTTTGCACGACTTTGTCCAGGTATACGAAAACCTGAAATCGGCGACGAATGTCTACCACGCGGTAGGGGTTTCTCCGTCGGAGGTGCAAAATCCAGGTAAAAACTGGATTCAAACAATCGAACAGAGCGTGCGACTCCCGCGGGTGGTCGCGATCGGAGAGATTGGGCTGGATTATTATCGAAAATTTGGGGATAAGAAGTCTCAGATTGAGCTTTTTATCACCCAGCTTGAACTGGCGGCAAAATTAGATTTGCCGGTGATCATCCACAATCGAGAGGCCGGTCAAGATGTGCTGGAGATTTTGCGGGACCGCCTTCCTCCAAAAGGAGGGGTGCTCCATTGTTATTCAGAGGATGCGGCCTATGCGGAAAAGGCCCTGGATCTCAATGTTTATTTTAGTTTTGCAGGGAATCTTACGTATCGCAATGCGAGGAACCTCCACGAGACGGTGAGGATCTTGCCGCTGGATCGAATTTTGATAGAATCGGAAAGTCCCTTTATGGTGCCCGCCGAGTTCCGGGGGAAGCGCAACATGCCGAAGTACCTTCCCAGCACGGCCCGTTACCTTGCGACGATGCTCGATATGGATGAGGAAGAATTAGCGGCTATTCTCTGGGAGAATTCAAACCGCTTCTTTGGTTTGCCCGCATAACGTCCCGGGAAGGGTATGTTTTTTCACTATGGGTGAATGCTTGTACCGTCCCCTGCGGATTGGCTCGGTGAATCTGGAGGGAAATCTTTTTCTTGCTCCTGTCGCCGGTTATACGGACCGGGCCTTCCGTTCTATCTGTGTGGAAGCGGGGGCGAACCTTACCTGTACTGAACTGATTTCTGCGGAGGGCCTTGTGCGGGACTCAAAAAAGACTGCCCAGATGCTCCTCAGGGCCCCCAATGAGCGTTGCTATGTGGTTCAGTTGTTTGGTTCCGACCCCGCTACCATGGCCCGGGCAGTAGCGCTTCTTGAGCCCTATCAACCAGCAATGGTGGATATCAATTGTGGTTGCCCTGTTCCTAAGGTAGTAAAAAGTGGGGCAGGGGCTGCCCTGTTGCGGGATCCAGATCGGCTTGCAAGGGTGGTGGAATCGGTAGTCCTGGCTACTCAAAAATATCTGGGAGGGGTCCCGGTAACGATAAAAATTCGTTCAGGATGGGACGAAGCATCGATAAATTATCCCCTCGTGGCTCAACGAGCACTAGAGGCGGGGGCAGCAGCGATAGGTTTCCACGCGAGAACCCGAGCGCAGGGATATTCAGGAAAGGCGAATTGGGAGTATATTGCTCATCTTGTAAGTCTTGTACCCATCCCCGTTATCGGTTCAGGGGACCTGTTTACCCCAGAAGACGGGAAACGCATGCTTGAATATACGGGCTGCGCGGCCATCATGTTTGCCCGTGGGGCTATGGGAAACCCCTTTATCTTTACCGAGACCCGACAGCTTTTAGAAAAGGGCTATTACGACCCTGTTCCGGTAGAACAACGGCTTCAATGGGCCCTTCGTCAGCTAGAACTGAGGGTTCTGGATGTAGGGGAAGATATAGCATGCCGGGAAATGCGCAAGCAGTTTTGTGCGTACGCTAAAGGCATGCCCGGGGCATCCCATCTGCGAAATGCCGTTGTTCAAGCCAGAACTATAGAAGAATATCGGCAAATTGTAGCTCAGGCCTTCCCACACATGCATTTTTAACTAAAAAATGGTTTCAGACCCTTGCATTTTATTAAAAAATGGAGATAACTGTATAGTAAAATTTTGTACTTTCTAAAAAGGGGTGATATAATAGGGACCATGAATAAATCCGATTCGTCCCAGGAGCTCCCCGCTGAACTAGTGGAACATGTGTATGAGCCCTTCTATGTGGATTACGAGAAACAGATTTATGATTTGAAGCAGCTCCTGGAAATCTCTAAAAGTTTGAATTCTACCCTAGATTACGCGATTCTTATCGATTCTATCCTCTTTATATGTATGGCTCAAATGAAGGTTATTCGGGCGGCTATCTTTGCAAAAAAGAATCTGGACGCTACAGCTTTTTCCTTGCAGCGTAATTACAAAGGCTTTGATGTGGATCACTCTCTTGATTATTCAATCCCGGAAGATCATAAGCTTATCACCTTCTTTTCTCAAAAGTATGGCTGTTATACCCTGGATGATATTCATCGAGAACTGGGGCCCTTAGAAGGTCTTGAGCACATCGAACGGCTGGAACCCAGTTTGCTGGTTCCCTTAAAGGCAAAGGGGCAGATCAATGGTATCCTTATGCTCGGGGAACGGATCGATGATAGTGATTTTGATCCCTATGAGCGGGAATATCTCTTAAACATTGCCACCCTTGCGGCTATTTCAATAAACAACGCCTTCCTGTTTGAAATGACCACCACCGATATGATGACTAAGCTCCGCATGAAGCATTACCTGTTTACGGTGCTTCAGGAACGGTTCAATAATTTTGAAAATCCCCTCCGTAATTTTGGCATAATCATGTTTGATATCGATTTCTTTAAAAAATTCAATGATACCTATGGCCATACCTGTGGAGATTATGTGCTTGTTCAAGCGGCCCATATCATTGCCGACCATATTCGTTCTACTGATATTGCCGCTCGTTTTGGAGGAGAAGAATTTGTAGTATTAGTGGTGGAAGAAAATCCTTCTGCGGAGATTCAAAAGATATCTTTTCAGATTGCCGAACGAATTCGGCAAGCCATAGAACAGGCGCCCCTGGAATTTGAAGGACAGAAACTCCATATCACTATCTCCGGTGGCATCGCTTGTTATGATCCGCTGGTGGATGCATCCCCAAAACAGGTGGTGGATCGGGCTGACCGCGCCTTGTACCGTTCTAAACAAGAAGGGAGGAATCGGATTTCCATCGATGTGCCCCGGAACTGAAAAGCTCCCTGGGATAGCAGCTTCTTAATTAAGGGACAATTTTTTGTTGACCTGAAAAGCGTTCTTGCCGTATCTTTGTATCATGCTTGTTCAGTTTATCCGGAAACCGCTGCGCTATCGATATGATAATGTGGTGTTAATCCTTATCGGAATTAACCTGCTTGTTTTTTTGGTACAGAATCTGATTGCTCAGGCAACTTCGTACCTCGCATTAAATCCCGTGGCGATGGTGCGCTTTGGTATGTTCTGGCAGCCCCTGACGTACATGTTTACCCACGGGAGTATTTCTCATCTCCTTTTTAATATGCTGGGCCTTTTCTTCTTTGGAATCCCCATGGAACGCCATGTGGGCTCCAAGGAGTTTCTGCTCTATTATCTTGTTACGGGTATTCTGGCGGGGCTTTTTTCGTTCGGGGTTTTTTTGCTCACCGGTTCTTATTTTACCTATCTAGTAGGGGCTTCCGGCGCAATTTTTGCCGTGCAATTGGCCTATGCGACCTTTTTCCCTGATTCGGTGGTTTTTCTCTGGGGTATCCTTCCCCTGCGGGCGCCGGTGATGGTCCTTGGTTTTACCGCCCTGGAACTTTTTTCTGCCATTACGGGAACCCAGAATGGAGTAGCCCATGTAACCCATCTGGCGGGTTTCTTGTTTGGCTGGCTGTATTTCCTGGTCCGTTTTGGGGTTAATCCCTGGAGATATCTGGTGCGCCGCTCCTAGAATGTTGAATGGGAATAGAGGGAGTGAGCGGGGGCGTTGAGTCTAAAAACGAGCTACCCCGCTGAGTCCCCAAAAATTGGGTAGGCGCGATAAATACACAGGGCGGGGTAAAAAGCGAAAGATGGTACTCCTCTTTATAGTTTTTTTTGCTTTAATTTTTTCTTCCCCTATAAATGCCCAAGCGGTGGTGCGGGGCGAGGTCCGTATCGATTTAGAACCGGTATATCTTTCGTTTTTAGAGGAACATGGTCCATTAGATACGACCGTTGCGCACCAGCGAGCCCTGGAAGAGGCCTTTCTGAATGTTTCTGCCCACATTTATGGCTGGCGCTTTGCCTATGAGATAGGCGAGCGGGCCCGACAGATTGAAGAAAAGCTCGAGCTATTCTCGGAGGGCACTATCCGCTGGGGGGACCCCCGCTTTTCTGTGACCGATGCGCGGGTAGAGGGATCTACCTTTGCCATCTGGGTAGAGTACCGACCAACCCCCGAAGAAGAGCGCCGGCTTGCTTTCTGGAAATCAGGGCAGATCCTTCTTTTACAAGGGGTGGGGACCGGAGCTCTTTCGGGGCCCGGCCCTGCAGGGGCAGAGGCTGCTCCCAATGGAGGTGGCTTGCCCACAGTACCGGGGGCTTCTCCCGGCGAGGAGGGGGATAACTCTTTGAGGAAAGGCCGCTCCACCGGCGGGGCTAGTTCCGATTCCCCGGAGAAAAGCGCCCTTCCTTCTCAAGATGGGCTTGCCGCCGGAGGTTGGGCGCCCGTTCCGGGACCCTGGTACGACGGTAAGCGCCGGGCCCTGGAGGATGCGGCCCGGGCCGCCATTCGGGCCTACCTGCGAAAGACCGAGCGGAACCGCCCAAAGGAAGCCCACGGATACATTGCCCTCGCTTCCTTTCCCCGCTATTGGATACAGGCGGGACGCTGGACATGCCAGGCCCGCTTCCGGGTTATTATTACCGATGTGGTTCCCTTCGCGGTGCATTAATGGCGCGAGAGACGTAAAGAGGTGGAACTACTCTTCTTTTGGGGCCTGTCGGATTATTCCCCAATGATTTTTACCAGCACCCGTTTTCGGCGCTGACCATCAAATTCACCATAAAAGATTTGTTCCCAGGGGCCAAGATGCAATCTTCCCTGGGTAATGGCGACGACTACCTCTCGTCCCATAATTTGCCGCTTCATGTGGGCATCGGCGTTATCTTCTCCCCGGTTGTGGTAATACGACGAAACGGGCTCATGGGGGGCTAGTTTTTCAAGCCAGATATCAAAGTCGCGATGGAGTCCACTTTCGTCATCGTTAATAAAGACACTTGCTGTGATGTGCATGGCGTTTACCAAGCACAGCCCTTCCTGAACCCCCGAGGCCGCAACGAGGGCTTCCACCTGGTCTGTTATGTTGATAAATTCCCGGCGTTGTTTTGTCTCAAACCACAATTCCTTCGTTAAGCTCTTCATAGGGTAACTATAAAACGCAAGTCCTTAAATGAAAAGCGGCTCCTTGCTTGGCGCGTGGCGGATTAACAGAACCGGGGTTGCCTAGTCTCCAACACCGATTCAGGAGGTGAGGGATGATACTGTGGGGATGAGGTAAGCTGTATCAGGAGGGAGTAAAGCTCCAGGTGGGCTTTCTTCTTCCTCTCTTTACAGAGGCGCCCTTCTAGGATACGTTAGATGGTATAGCACATTGGTACGGGAGTTCTCATGGATATCCAGAACACGGTAAAGAACCTGCATCCCCTGGAGGTGCGGATTATTCGGCACTACAAAAGAGGGGATGAATTAAGTATCGAAAAAGTAGAGGCAGAGCTACAGTTTAAGCCGGGCAATGGGAATCAGGCCCTTTCGTGGCTCCTGGGAAAAGGCTTGATTCAGGAAATCCGGCGGGAACCACTTGTGTTTTTTGAGTTAACCGAATTGGGGGAACTCTGGGCCCGAGAGGGAACTCCGGAGGAACGAATTCTGCGCCTTCTTGCCCAGGAAGGGGCCCTGACGATGGGAGAACTTGCCCAGCGCTTGAAGCTGGAAAACAAGGATGTGGGAAGCGCCTATGGCCTTTTGTCAAAGGCAAACCTGGTAGTAATGGATGAACAGAAGCGGGTTTGCCTTGCTCCAGGCTGTAGCCTCGGGGCGGATGGTTTACCAACCGCAGGACCCGGAAGCCAGCGACTCCGGCTGATTCGGGGGCTCCTCGAGCGGGCGCTAAAGCTCCGGGAGGGAACCGGCAAAGGCGAAGACAGCAGTGGTTTGCTAAAGGAAGAGAACCTCTCGCCGGAAGAGCGGGAACTTATGAAAAGTATCGCCAAAAAGCGGGGGGCCGCCGATAGCGCTTTCCGCATTGTGGAACGGGAAAAGGTGATTTACACCTTTACGGAACAGTGGCAGGCGGTGTTCCAGGCCCTGCAAGAGGCGGGAATCACGGGAGATGAAATTGGCGCCCTCACCCCTGAACTGTTAGCCAGTGGGGCCTGGAAAAATGGCCGATTCCGTTCATATAACATTCAGGTGCCTCCTACCCGTCTTTTAGTGGGCCGCTCTAACCCCTACGCGCGATTCCTGGAAGATGTAAAGGACAAGCTGGTTTCCCTGGGTTTTGAAGAATTTGATGGATCCCTGGTGGAAACGGAATTCTGGAATTCCGATGCCCTTTTTATGCCCCAGTTCCATTCTGCCCGGGATATCCATGATGTGTACTATGTGGCGGAACCACAGAAGGCCCAGTATATCGAAGAGCCCTGGTTAAGCCGGGTTGCGGCGGCCCATGAGAACGGCGGTGATACGGGAAGCCGGGGCTGGCGCTATACCTTTGACCGGGAATTTACCCGCAGGCTTATTTTGCGAAGCCAGGGAACGGTCCTCTCTGCCCGGCAACTTCCCAAAGCGAAAATTCCGGGGAAATATTTTGGTATTGTGCGCTGTTTCCGCTATGACCGGGTAGATGCGACCCACCTTTCGGATTTTTATCAAACCGAAGGGATAGTTCTGGGAGAGGATGTAAATCTCCGCACCCTTCTGGGGATGCTCGAGATGTTTGCCACAGAAGTAGCCGGAGCCAAGGAAGTAAAGTATGTGCCGGGCTATTTCCCCTTTACGGAGCCATCGGTGGAGGTTCATATCAAGCATCCCGTCCTCGGTTGGTTTGAGTTAGGGGGGTCCGGGATTTTCCGTCCCGAGGTAACCCAGTCGCTGGGAGTGAACGTGCCCGTAGCGGCCTGGGGTATCGGTATCGATCGGATGGCCCTGATGGCCCTGGGCCTCAACGATCTACGGGAACTCTTTAGTTATGATATCGAAGCGGTACGGCTGCGCCGGACGAAGGAAAGCCTCTAATCCTCAGGAGTTACTGGTATGCCAAAGATAGAAGTACATGAACAGTTGTTGTATTCCCTCATAGGATATCGATGGGAAGGTCGGGAGGCCTTTGAAGAAGCCCTTACCTGTGCCAAGGCGGAATTGGATGAAGACTCTGACAAGAGCCTTCCCGAATCTGCGCGCATTCTTAAAATTGAATTGAACGATACGAACCGCCCCGATCTCTGGTCCACCGCGGGACTTGCCCGGCAACTCAGGTTGTACCATCGATCGGCGCCGATCCCTGCCTATCCCTTTTTTAGCCGTCCGGGGCAGGCCTTACCCACCACCTATCGGGTGATAGTGGATGGGGCCCTGAAGGATATTCGTCCCTATATCGGTGCCTTTGTGGTAAAGGGTAAAAAGATTGATGAGGCCCAACTGAAAGACGTAATCCAGACCCAGGAAAAGCTCTGCTGGAATTTTGGCCGCAAACGGCGTTCCATTGCCATGGGGGTGTATCGGACTGCCCTCATTCAGTGGCCCGTGCGGTATGTGGCGGCAGACCCCGATGCTACCCGCTTTGTTCCCCTGGGAATGGAAGAAAAACTTTCCCTTCGCGAAATCTGTCAGAAGCATCCAAAAGGCATAGAATACGGCCATATCGTTGCGGGCTTCCCCCGCTTTCCCTACCTTACCGATTCGGCGGGCGAGACCCTCTCGTTTCCACCGGTGATCAACAGCGCCCGCATTGGGGCCGTGGAGGTGGGGGACGATGAACTCTTTGTGGAAATGACGGGTACCGATATGGAGTCCCTGGCCCTGGCTATCAGCATCACCGCCTGCGATTTTGCTGATGCGGGCTGGACGGTTCAGCCGGTGCTGGTGGAGTATCCCTACGATACCCCCTTTGGCCAGCAGGTGACCTTCCCCTACTATTTCCAGGAGACCCTCTTTTGTTCCCTGAGCCGGATCTATCGTTTCCTGGGAGAGGCCCTGGACCAGGAGGCCTGTCTTGGGGCGCTCCGTCGGATGGGGGTGCGGGCCGAGGCCGCAGAGGATCGAGAGGCCCGGGAAGCTCGTTCCGAGCCGGGGATTCGGGTGTATCCGCCGGAGTATCGTAACGACTTTCTCCACGCCGCCGATGTGGTAGAAGAGGTGATGATTGGCCGGGGGCTTAACAATTTTATGCCCCTTAAGCCTCAGGATTTTACCATTGGCCGGCTTACGCCGATAACCCTTTTTAGCCGCAAGGTGAAGGAACTCATGATTGGCCTGGGATACCAGGAGATGATTTATAACTATCTGGGTTCGAAAAAAGACTTTATCGAAAAGATGTGCCGGGATGGCTCTTCCATTGTACGGATCAGTAATCCCATGACGGAAAACTACGAGTATGTCCGGGATTCGGTGCTCCCTTCTCTACTCATGTCCGAATCTGTTTCGGGTCATGCGGTGTATCCCCACAGAATATTCGAGGTAGGCAAGGTGGCCTATCGGGATAGTTCGGAGAACTATGGGGTTGCCACCCGGCAGTACCTGGGCTTTTTGCATGCCGCTCCGGAGGCTAACTTTAATGTGGTAGCCAGTCAGATCCAGGCTTTGTTCTATTACCTTAATCGGTCCTACGAAGTGGCAGAAGTTACGGACAGTCGCTTTATCCCGGGCCGGGTTGCGGCGGTGCTCTGTGGAGGAGTAAAAGTAGGAGTATACGGGGAACTCCACCCTCAGGTGCTTGAGAACTGGGGTATTACGGTACCCTGTACGGCCGCCGAACTAGACCTGGATGTGCTTAAAGATAGTCATTAAGCAGTGGAAGACAGGGGGTGTTCCCCTGGTCATCGCTGGAAGGAGGTTCCTATGGCCCTTTCTTTTGAAGTAGTATCCCTACCGGTCCCGCAGGATAAAAACGTGATTGTGGGACAGGCCCATTTTATTAAGACCGTGGAAGATATAGGCGAAATTCTTGCCGCTTCAGTGCCAGGCATCCAGTATGGGCTTGCCTTTAATGAAGCCTCCGGCCCCTGCCTTATCCGTACCGAGGGGAACGATGAAACCCTGGTTCAGGCCGCCGTGGCCTGTGCCCAGGCGGTGGGGGCGGGACACACCTTTTATCTCATCCTGGGGAATGCCTATCCTATCAATGTGCTGGATAGAATAAAGGCCTGTCCCGAGGTGTGCCGAATTTTCTGCGCCACCGCGAATCCGGTGCAGGTCGTGGTGGGGGTGACTGAACAGGGCCGGGGTATCATGGGAGTAATCGATGGTTCAAGCCCGAAGGGGGTGGAAGAGGCCCATCATAAAAAGGAACGGAAGGAATTACTCCGTCGCTTTGGCTACAAGTTCGCCTAGGAGGTGCTTTTTATGGATGAAAAAACGATTCGATGGGCGGCGATTGCGGCCCAGAAAACGGAACTGACCGAATACTATGTGTACACAAAACTGGCAGATATGGTGCAGGATCCCCATAATGCCCAGGTCCTTCGGGACATTGGGGCGGCGGAGAAGCGGCACTCCGAGTACTGGCAGGGTAAGACGGGGGTAACCGTAAAACCGAATCGATGGAAAATCTGGAGGACCCTTTTTATGGCCCGCCTGTTTGGGCTTACCTTCGTGCTCAAACGGATGGAAAAAAATGAGGGAACCGCCTCTAAACGGTACGAAATCCTTGCCCAGGCCTATCCGGAAGTGCGTCAGATTATGAACGATGAGGCGGAGCACGAAAAAAGTCTCCTCAACCTGTTGGATGAGAAACTCTTACAGTATGTGGGATCCATTGTTTTAGGACTGAACGATGCTCTGGTGGAATTGACGGGAGCCCTGGCGGGTTTTACCCTTGCCCTGGGAAACACTAAAACGATTTCCCTGGCAGGACTGGTGACGGGCGTTTCGGCGGCCTTCTCGATGGCCGCCTCGGATTATCTTTCGTCGAAGGCCGAAGGGGATAGTCGGGCGGCCACCTCTGCCATTTACACGGGGGTAGCCTACCTTATTACGGTCATTTTGATGATTCTTCCCTACCTGCTCCTGGACGCTAAATTTATAAGCCTCGGACTAACCCTGGCCATTGTCATTCTTATCATCATGTTGTTCAATTATTATCTTTCCGTTGCGAAGGACCTGGATTTTAAGCGGCGCTTCTTTGAAATGGCCTTTATCAGTTTGGGAGTGGCGGCCTTTTCCTTTGGTCTGGGGTATGTGCTTAAAATCTGGCTTGGCGTGGATGTGGAGTAAAGCTTAGGAATCAACATGGGTCGTCCTGTTTGGGTTGGTTGATAGGGTAAGGCGCCCAAACAACGAAGACCCACAAAAAGCCCCGAAGCTTAATAAGGGGGGAGCATTTTGAATCTTTTAGAGTTGAAACAGGTTTCTCTTATAAAAGGGGGAAAGGCCCTGTTACGGGATGTTTCGGTGGATATCTGGGAAGGATATGTTCACGCGGTGATTGGCCCTAATGGGGCAGGAAAATCAACCCTTGCCCAGACCATAATGGGCCTTTCAGGATATCGGGATATTGAAGGGGATATTCGTTTCCAGGGAGAGTCTATTAAAGGCCTGTCGGTGGATGAGCGGGCCCGCCGGGGCATTACCCTGGTGTTTCAAGAACCCGCCCGGTTTGAAGGGCTGGGAGTAGTGGACTTTATCCTCGCCGGGGCAAAAAAGAAAGAGCGCCCTGTGGTAGAAGAGGCCCTTTCGATAGTGGGGCTTGACCCGGCTCGCTATATGGGCCGGGCGGTGGATCGTACCCTGTCCGGGGGCGAACGCAAGCGAATAGAGCTTGCATCGGTGTATGCCATGCAGCCCCGTCTCTTGCTGATGGACGAACCCGATAGTGGGGTAGATATCGATTCAATCCAGCATATTTTTACGGTGATTCAAAAATTAAAGGAACAGGGAACAACGGTCCTTCTTATCACCCATAGTCCTGATGTGCTTAAACAGGCCGACCATGCCTTTTTGTTATGTGCCGGGATGGTGGTGGATAAGGGCCCCATGGAACGGATGTATGAATACTTTAACGGGAAGTGTACTCCCTGTACCCATATAGGGTTTCCAGAGGTAGATAAGAATTAGGGGCGAGGTCTCGCCGGTGGGTAAAATATGGCAAATACGGAATTAGTAGCAGAACTTTTAGCGTCCATAAAACAGCATCACTATGGTCCCGATGTGGCCCATGTGGAAATTCATGGGAATGAAGTGCTGGGGGTCCACCTGGTCCCGGGCCTTGAAGTTTCGTCCCGGAGCCTCCCCGATGGGGTGGCGGTGGAAATTCGGGTGCAGCGGGGAGTTCATATTAAAAACCCCGTTCATTTTTGTTTTGGCCTGCTACCGAATCAGGGAGTCCAGAGAATCCTTTCCCACACCGTGATAGAAGAAGGGGCCTCTGCCCGGTTCATCGCCCACTGCACGTTTCCCAATGCGGTGGATGTACAACACCGTATGGAGGCGGAAATCCACATTGGGAAGGGGGCTTTCCTGGGATATTTTGAACGGCATGTCCATGGCCCCCGGGGTGGGGTGCTTATTGTACCTAAGACAAAGGTATACCTGGAAGAAGATGCCCGGTATACAACCGAATTCGAACTTATCGAAGGGGCCGCCGGCACAGTGAAACTCGATTATGAGGGGGTGTGTAAGGCCGGTGCCACATTGGACATGAAGGCCCGCCTCTATGGCCGACTGGAGGATACTATCCACATTCGGGAGGCGGTGCGGCTTGAGGGGGAAGGTTCCACCGGCGTTCTCACAAGTCACATCGCCTTAAAGGACCGAGCCCAGGCCACTATAGAAAACGAGATAATCGCAGAGGCCCCCTTTGCTCGGGGCCATGTGGACTGTAAGGAGATTGTCCAGGGAGAAGCCCAGGCCCGGGCCATTCCTATCGTGTTTGTAAAGGACCACCGGGCCCATGTTACCCACGAAGCGGCCATTGGCTCAGTGGATTCTAAGCAGCTGGAAACCCTCTTAAGCCGGGGCCTTACCGAAGATGAGGCAACGGACCTGATTATTAAGGGACTTCTCAGTTAAGAAAGTGCCCCGCCCAGCGCTGCCTCTTTGAGGGCTCCGTTGGGGCATGAAAGAGAAGGGGCCGCTGTGGGAGCCCTTATCTTGCCATTACGATATGCGAAAAAAGGCAGAACTTTTCACCTTTTTAAGGCTCTTTCAAAATCTAAAAGAAAAAGAGACACCCTGGCGCCTCCCCTGGGTGTCCCTTCGATTCCGATACACGCCCGTGCAATGTCCTTCTGCACCAGCGCTTTTGCCGAAGAAAACCTTTTAGCGAAGAGGAAAGAACTCCTCACACGAATGGGAGCCCTTAACTTGTTTGTGGAGAACAAGGCAGTTCCCCGTCCGGCCCACATCTACTTTGATAAGTTGTTTATCCGCATAATAGGTGCGCTGCCCTTCCCACTGAATACAGGCATAACACCGTTTCATTCCCGCTTTTTTAAGATCCTGTTCCATAGAGAGCTCCTTACTTTTTCGTTTTCCCGAGGTGCTTCGCTGACGTATACTGCCGTGAAGGCCTCTCTTTTCCCCAACGGGGACCCTTAATAAAAAGGGTTATCTTTCTTTGTTGTAACACGCTTTTACCACTTTGGCAATGAATTTTTGAAAGACCCGCTATGGGGAATAAAAGAAGAAAAGAAAAAGATTACCCTCACCTCGTCAGCACTTTGAATTATAGCTCCTGGAGACTGCGGCAGAAGCGGCGGTAGTGGGGGCCCAACAACACCTTATCAGCACTTTGAACTATAGCTCCTGGAAGAACGGCGGGGCCCTTCTGTGATATGCCTTTTATAAAATTTGTATCACCAGGTTTTTCCCATGGGCATCTTTTCTAGCGGCTCCTATCGATAAGTTCATCTAAACGATCATCCTGACGGGGACGATTTTCTTTTCGTCGTTTTCGTTCCACATAGTGGAGAGCCTCTTGGGCGGCAATCTGGGCATGTTCGTACCAGATGGAATAGAGTTCATTATTGATGTTACTGGGGTAGGGGGCCCCTTGAAGGGCTGACACAAGCTGGACGATGATGTCACTTGCTTTTTTACGCATGGGTGGCTCCCATAAGTCTTAGTTAGGTCTTCTGTACTTAATCTTACTACGGTTTTTGTCTTTTTGCAAAAGAACGCTCTGTGAGAACGGTGCATCACAAAAAAAGGCGCTTTCCTGATAAAAGATTTTTTAAAGTCTGGAGGTTATGGATTGCTACTAGGAAGGGTGCCCAGAAAAGGGCAGGGCCCTCTCCAGGGGCTGGTGCCCCGTTTTTCTCTTCCATTTTCAGAGGAAAGGGGGTATACTCATTTTTATGAAGGTCCTTTTTATTGGTGGAACGGGGAATCTTTCCTACGATTGTACCCTTCGGGCCCTTGAGATGGGCTATAAAGTTACCCATCTGAACCGGGGTAAAAGGGTGGACAAACAGCTGGCTCAGGTAGAGCTTATCCAGGCGGATGTGCAGAATGAAGCTCATGTCAAAGATGAGCTTGCCCATCGAACCTTTGATGCGGTGGTGGATTTTATCGCCTATAACCCCGACGAGGTAGAACGGGATATCCGGCTTTTTGCAGGCAAGACCGCCCAGTATGTGTTTATTTCCACCGCTTCGGCCTATCGTAAGCCGCCCCTCCATCCAGTGATTACCGAATCTACGCCGCTGTGGAACCCCTATTGGGAATATTCGCAGAAAAAAATTATCTGTGAAGAAATTCTGTGGCGGGCCTGGCGGGATAAAGCTTTCCCCATGACCATAGTTCGGCCATCTCATACCTATTGCCGGGAGTGGATTCCCACCGCGTGGACCAGTTCTGACTTTACGGTGGCCGCCCGCATGCTCCAGGGCAAAGAGGTGGTGGTTCAGGGAGATGGAACGTCCCTGTGGACCCTTACCCATAGCCGGGATTTTGCGGTAGGGTTGGTTGGCCTTTTAGGGCAACCCGCCGCAATCGGTGAAGCCTTTACCATTACGGGGGACGAAGCCCTTTCCTGGGATATGATTCATCACAATCTGGCGGCCGCCTTAGGGGTGGAACCGCGGATTGTTCATGTTCCTAGTGAGTTCATAGCCCGGGTAAGTCCAGAGTTGGGGCCCCACTTTCTGGGTGATAAAAGTCATAGTGTGTTGTTTAATAATTCTAAGATTAAACGCCTGGTGCCCCAGTTTAAAACGACGATTCCCTTTGCCCAGGGAATTCGTGAATCGGTGGCCTGGTACCTGGAGAATCCAGAGCGGCAGCGAGTTAATTCCCAGATTGATGAGATAATAGAAGAAGTGCTGCGCCGTTGGAAACGAGCCATGGAAGCGGCGTTTTCAATGTAAGGAAAGAGACCGGAAGGGCCTTTAGATGTCTTGGTAGGGGTCAGGCGGGGTTTCTTGAAAAAAATCAACAAACCCCATCTTTTTCTCTTGAAATAATTATCAAATGTATAGTATCCTAAGGGCCTTATGAAAAAATTCGGTCCCTTATCGTTTTATCGAGAAGCGCTCCATATTGCTTTGCCGGTGATGCTCCAGCAACTTATCATGAGCCTGGTATCGCTGGTGGATAATTTTATGGTGGCCGGCCTGGGTGATATTAAAATGGCCGCCGTCAATGTGGCAAATCAGGTGAATTTTGTGTATCTCGTGGCGACCTGGACCCTCTGTGGGGCGGGGGGAATCTACCTTGCCCAGTATCGAGGCGCTCGGGATAGGGCAGGGATGCAGCAGGCCTACCGGTTCAAGGTGATTATGACCTTCCTGGTAACCCTGGTATACATGGTCCTGGTGTGGACCATCCCCGAAAAGCTCATCGCCCTCATGACCAACGGCAATGCGGCCCAGGACGAAATCATTGTGTATGCCGTTCAATACCTTAAACTCGTGTCTTTCACCTTTATTCCTATGGCCCTTTCTACTTCTATCGGGACGTCCTTTCGGGAAGTAGGGCTGCCCACAATCCCGCTGGTCATATCGGTGCTTTCCACCTTAGTGAACACCTTTGGCAACTGGGTTTTTATCTATGGAAACCTGGGGGCCCCCCGACTCGAGGTCGCCGGCGCGGCCTATGCAACTATCATAGCTCGCCTTGTGGAACTTACGGCTTTTTTAACCTATAGCCGATGGAAGCGGGCGGAATTCTTTGTTTCCCTGTGGCATATCTGGCGGGTAAAAATGAGCCTTATGGTTACCATTTTAGGGAAATCGCTGATGATGATTGTTTCGGAACTCAACTGGGTGCTTTCTGAAACGGTCGTTACCGCCCTCTACAATAGCCGGGGTGGCGCGGAGGTCGTGGCTGGTATGGCCGCAGGCTGGACCATCGCGAATATCTTTTTCTTAGTGTTTAATGGCATTCATGCCGCTACTGCGGTGGTGGTAGGTGGGGTCCTGGGGGCCGGACGCCTTGAGGAGGCCCGCAATAGGGCCCGCTGGCTGTTAAGCGGTTCTTTAGTGGCCGGTGTCGTGGTGGGAGTGGGGGCAATCATAGCTACCGGTCTTATCCCCCTCGTTTTTGCCAATTTAACCCCCTCTGCCCGCTCGGTAACCTCTGGTCTGGTGCTTGTTATTGCCCTGTACATGCCCCTCTGGACGGTGTTAAACGCCCAATTTGCCATAAGCCGAGCGGGGGGAGACACTGCCCTGGGAATGTATGTGGATGTCTCGGTGAATACCCTGTTGTTTGTTCCAGGGGCAATTGCGCTTACCCTTTTTACACCCCTTGGTCCGGTCCTCATGTTTGGTATTATTAAAACCACCGACATCGTAAAGTATCTTATCGCCCGATGGTATCTTAAAAAAGAACGCTGGGTACGGAATCTTACGGTTCAGGAACAATAAGAGCCACAGAATAGGTGGACTTGAGGCACAAGAAGGCTAACCAGGCAGGACCCAGTTTGATATATATTCGACGAGGGGCCCTGCGGCCCCATCGCCCGCATCGGCTGTCGAGTAGTAGCTACCCTGTCTTCATAGTTGAAAGACCCGCTTTCTATACATTTCTCCGAGCCGTCTAAGGGTTTCCGGTACAGGCTCGTTATTTGTGCGATGACGGGCCAGATCGATGGTAAATTGATTCATTGAAAAGTGGCGAAAGAGAAACAGCCGGCTATAGGAAAACGGGTCCTGTTCATAAAACCGCAACAGGTGCTCCGTATAGGGCCAGAATAGTTTGCCCTTGCTCATTTCAGAATATCCGATAATCCACAGGGGAATTGCGGGGAAAATTGTCTGGGCCCGATAGGCAAATTCTGCCATTTTTCGAAGGCCTTCGATTAAAAGCGACGCCACGGCGGGTTCTCGGTTCAAAAATTTTAAATCCGTGGTCCGGGGCGTATGAATAGGGGTTTTATTCAAAATAAGAATTTGTTTACGGCTTTGAACACCTAATTCGGGGTGTTTCTGAAAAAACCGTTCTAGAATTTTCCCCGAGGGCCCAATAAGATACCGTCGATTTTTGGCCTCCTGTTCCCGGCGGCCCGGATTGTCTGCTATCAAAATAAGACGAATATCATCCTGGGGGCCTATGTCATCCCATTCACGATTGTACACTACCGGTGTTTCGATAGGATACGCGCTTTCTCCCCGCTGGTCTATAAGTTCCTTTTGGAGAGAAAGAAGATGGGGCAGCCTTTCCTGTAAGGTTTTGCAGTAATTTTTAAAATCTTCCCGAAGTTGATGAAATGCGAGGAACGTTTTTTCGTCCATGGTTCAATATCCCGGGAAAGAATCTATCACGGGGAAAAGAAAAAAGTATAGAGAGGCTTCCCAATGGAAGTAAAAAATACCACTATGAGGTAACCATCCATGTGGAACCTGATACGAAGGAAGGGTGATTTTTTGCTCCCAATTATTGAGTGTCCGTAGAGGACCGTACTATACTACATACTATGGGCCAGGAAAATATCCATACTTATAAGAACGGAGAGATAATCTTTACCGAAGGAGACCCGGGAGAACATATGTACGTCCTGCTCCAGGGGGCGGTGGAGCTTCGCATTAAAGTGAATGGGGCCGAATCGGTAATCAAGGTGATCGAAGAACCCAATGATTTTTTCGGAGAAATGGCGCTTATTGACGGCAAGCCCCGATCTGCTACGGCTGTGGCGATAAAAAACACACGCCTTCTGGAAGTAAACCGGGAAGCCTTTGAAAACATGATTCTTACCAATGGGAAATTTGCCTTAAAGATCATCAAAATTCTGTCCGAACGGATCCGGCAAACCAATGAGCACATCGAAAATCTGTTGAACACTAACCCCCGGGATCGGATTAACCGGGGTATCGTGGATTATGCGCTCCGTGTTAACGAACGAATTCACGATGGAAGTTACAAAGTACGGGTCCTGGACTTAAAAAACTGGCTTAATACAAAATTGGGTATTACCCTGGACGAGATTGATAATCAGCTCTTTCGTCTTTTAAAGGCCCAGACTATTAGCTATGCCCCTACCAGCGCTCAATCGAAGGAATGTATTATTGTGCCGCCCGCTTTCGTGAAAGAATACGATCGCCGGACTTCGCAGGGGGTGCGGTAATGCTGTTGGGGCGGCCCCTTTCTTAGAAGGAGGGGGCCCTTTTTAGCATGAGGGATCCTTTTGCTTCCTTTCACTGAGGGCTTGTCTCGATGAACCATGGGGCGCCTTCCATTGGGAGAAATCCCTCTTTTTTTCGGGGAAGAAGGGCACCCCTTCCCGTGGGGAGAGGGGCCCCTCTCCTTTCGAGAAAGAAGGGCCCCCTTCTTGAAAGAGTCGGTTGCTACTTTTCTGCAAGAAGCTTGTTTATGGCCCGGGCGGCTTCTCGCCCTTCGCCCATGGCAAGGATCACCGTGGCAGAGCCCAGCACGATATCGCCCCCCGCATACACCCGGTCCAGGCTGGTTTTTTGGTCTTCCCCTACTAAGATGCGACCTTTTTTATCTACCGCCAGGCCTTCGGTGGTTTTTATCAAAAGCGGATTGGATTCGTTCCCCAGGGCAACGATGACGGTATCACACTCGAATACATATTCCGAGCCAGGAATAGCCACGGGGCTTCTTCTCCCGGAAGCATCGGGTTCCCCCAGTTCAAATTTCTGGAGTTCCATGGCCACCACTCGGCCCTGTTCGTTGCCAAGAATACGGGTAGGGTTCCGCAGGAAGTTAAATATCACCCCTTCTTCTATGGCGTGGGCCACCTCTTCGGCCCGGGCGGGCATTTCTTCCCGGGTACGGCGATATATTACGTGGACCTGTTCTGCCCCGAGGCGCAGGGCCATGCGGGCCGCATCCATGGCCACATTGCCCCCACCCACCACTGCTACGATGCGGGATTTGTAGATAGGGGTTGCGGCCCGGCTGGTGTCGTAGGCCTTCATAAGATTAGCCCGGGTAAGATACTCGTTGGCGCTGAAGACCCCCACGAGGTTTTCTCCGGGACATCCGAGGAATTTCGGCAACCCTGCCCCGACACCCACAAAGGCCGCATCAAAACCATCTTCTTCCAGAAGTTGCTGAAGGGTCCTGGTTCGTCCTACGAGAAAGTTGGTTTCTATCCGGACCCCCATTTTGGTAAGGAGTTCGATTTCGGCTTCCACAATCCTTTTGGGGAGTCGGAACTCGGGGATCCCATAGACCATCACTCCACCCGGTTTGTGGAAGGCCTCAAAGAGGACGACCTCATGGCCTTCTCGGGCCACGTCGGCCGCGACGGTGATGCCCGCGGGGCCGGAACCTATGACGGCTACCCGTTTGCCCGTCTTTGGCTTTACCGGCGGTGGTGTTACAAGTCCCTGTTCCCGTTCCCAATCGGCCACAAAACGCTCGAGCCGGCCGATAGAGACCGCTTTGTTAATGTCTTTAAGACTTTTGCCCACGGTACATTCAAGCTGGCACTGTTTTTCCTGGGGACATACCCGGCCACATACGGCGGGCAGAAGATTGGTCTCTTTTATTGCGTCAATGGCGGCCTTAAAGTTGCCCTTCTGGATTTCCCCAATAAACCGGGGAATAGGTACCTGCACAGGACAACCCTTCACACAGGGGGCATTCTTGCATTGGAGGCATCGTTCTGCTTCGAGCCTTGCCTGGGCTTCGGTGTACCCCAGGGCTACCTCTTCCACATTATGGGCCCGTTCATGGGGATCCTGAGAGGGCATTTCCTGGGGGGGGATGGCGAGCCGTTCCCGGGGAGTAAGGGTCCCCGCCTGTTTTTTAGCGAGCAGTTCCTGTAAAAGGGTCTGGGCCTGTCTATCTAATAGTTCTTTACTGTGATGTTCCATTAGCGGCTTCCTCCTGCCGGGAGTTGTTCAATCTGGAGTTCCAGATGGCATTTGTGATGATCCTGATCTTCCCTTTCTTTATATGCCCTCAGTCGCTGCATCATGTTATCAAAGTCCACGAGGTGCCCATCGAATTCGGGGCCATCCACACAAACGAATTTGGTTTCTCCCCCCACACTGACCCGGCACCCGCCGCACATGCCGGTTCCGTCGATCATGATAGTGTTAAGGGATACCACCGTGGGAACCTTGAAAGGCCGGGTTGTTTCGGCACAGAATTTCATCATGATAGGGGGCCCAATGGCCACCGCGAGATCGGGGGGCGGGCTTTTTTCGCAGTATTCCTTTAATGGCTCTGTGACCAGGGCTTTCCGCCCGTAGGAGCCATCATCGGTAACGATGATGAGTTCGTCTGCGATGGCCCGCATGCGGTCTTCGAAGATCACCAGGTCCTTTGTCCGGGCTCCGATAATCACTATCAGATAGTTCCCCGCGGCTTTCATTGCCTGGGCAATAGGGTGAAGGGGTGCCACCCCAATACCACCGCCCACGCATACCACCCGCCCAAACCGTTCAATATGGGTAGGGTTCCCCAGGGGCCCCAGGATGTTTTCCACAAAGTCTCCTTCCTGCTTGGCGCCCAGCCGATGGGTACTGGCTCCCACGGTCTGAAAAACCATGGTGATGGTGCCCCGTTTGGGGTCTGCGTCAGCAATCGTAAGGGGTATCCGTTCACCCCATTCGGAATCAATCTGAACAATCACAAACTGACCGGCCTTCCTGTTCTGAGCAATAAGAGGAGCTTCTACCTCAATTTCGAAGACCTCTGCCGAAAGTTGTTTTTTTCGGATAATCCTATTCAATGGAAACCTCCCCTTCATGGGTATATGTAATGCGTTGATGTTAAAAAACGCCTTTGTTCATGTAAGAATTGCCCGTTGGGTTTCCCGGGCTTTTATGTGAGCCATCTATAACGCCTCACTATATCAATCTTTCAATCATCAATAATAATAGATAACCGGTCGTCTTCGTTTTGGAAGGTATTTACGGATTCGGAAAAACCCATATAAGAATCCGCCAATGTGGGCTGCATAGGCTACGCCATCGCCTTCCATGCCTCCAAGGTATCCTAACCCATTGATGAGCTGAAAAATAAACCACATGCCAATTACTACTACCGCACTTACGGTGGTGGGTATGAAATTAAACAGGAGCACCCGGACCCGATTGCCGGGGAACAAGACGAGATAGGCCCCCATGATTCCTGAAATGGCCCCACTGGCGCCTAAGGTGGGGGTCAGGAGGGCGTCCTGGGTAAGCACACAGACCAGGATGTGGGCCGCCGCGGCAACCACCCCGCTTACCAGATAGAAAATAAGGTATCGGATATGCCCAAGCCGATCCTCCACGTTATCCCCAAAGATTGAAAGGAACAGAAGGTTCCCCGCGATATGGGCGATTCCTCCGTGCATAAACATGGAGATAAGAATCGTAAGATAGACGGGAACCGGTGTTGGGGCAAGTCCCGGAATGGTGTACCGTTCCCCCCGCCAACGGTCTACCACTACTTTGGGGGCGGTGACGATATCCCTACCGGTAAGAATTTCCTGAGGCACCATGGAGTAGGCCATGGTGGTTTCTACGTCAGTCCCAAAACCCTGAAAAAACACAAACATCCCGATATTGATGGCAATAAGAAGCCAGGTAATATAGGGAGTCCGAAAGCGGTAGGTGTTATCGTCCCCAATAGGAATCATGGTGCCCTCGACAAAAAAAGGTCTTTTGTAAAAGCATACTATACTGTTGGTCTTTTACTCAAGGGTCATCGACTCAGAAGAAAGTGATAAATTTGAAATATTGTTCCATTTATTTTTTGTTGTCTATATATTACAAAATTAGTAATATATAGACAACAGGATGTTGAAGGGAGGTTTATATGGCTTTTGTATTAGACCCATTACCCTATGCGTTCGATGCGTTAGAACCGTATATTGATGCAAAAACAATGGAAATCCACCATGACAAGCATCATGGTACGTATGTGGCAAAACTCAATGCGGCGCTAGAACAGGCTCCGGAACTCCAGGGGTGGACCATAGAAGAACTTCTACGCCGCCTGGATGCGGTTCCCGAAAAGATTCGTCAGGCGGTGCGTAATCATGGAGGGGGCCACCATAACCATAGCCTGTTCTGGAAAATCCTTACTCCCGGTGGCAGTAAGGAACCCAGCGGCGAGGTCGGTCGTCTAATAGAGAGAGACTTTGGGTCCTTTACCTCGTTTAAAGAACAGTTCTCCCAGGGAGCGGCCAACCTTTTTGGGAGTGGCTGGCAATGGCTGGTGCTCACCCCTGAAAGGGGGCTCAAGCTGGTATCCCTGCCTAATCAAGATTCGCCCCTTTCGTTAGGACTAACCCCGATTCTGGGGCTCGATGTATGGGAGCATGCGTACTACTTGAAATATCAAAATCGGCGAACCGAATACATCGATGCCTTCTGGCACGTGGTAAACTGGGAAAAGGTAGGGGAACTCCTGGAAAAGGCTGGATAAGGGACTGTAAGTAGGTTCTTTTGTGTCGGGTCTTTTTGTCAGAGAGGGCTGCCCCTCAGGCAGCCCCCTTGGAGTTCTGAGTAAATGCGGAATGCCCTCTCACAATTTTTATCAGAAAGGGGGGATTAAGGTTTCAACCTATCATCCCAAAGCCGAAACCGACCAGGGTGGATAGAAGCACCACCAGGCTTACGTAGGTAATCGTTTTTTTGGTCCCCAATTCTCCCCAGATAACGAGCATGGAAGGCAAAGAAAGGGATGGTCCCGCCAGGAGCAGGGCCAGGGCAGGCCCCTGGCCCATCCCGCTGCCTAACAGCCCCTGAACGATGGGAACCTCCGTAAGGGTTGCAAAATACATAAAGGCCCCTGCGAGGGCGGCGAAAAAATTGGCTAGCAGGGAATTTCCCCCCACCAGGCGATTTACCCACTGGGAAGGAATGAGCGCCTCATGGCCTGGTCGTCCCAATAAAAAGCCCGCGACGAGGACTCCCCCAAAGAGAAGGGGAAGAATCTGAAGGGCAAAATCCCGGGTTGCTACTACCCAGATGTGGAGATCATCCTTTGTGAACCACCGGATAAGAGCATACCCCAACATAAGGGCGAACCCTGCGGTTATCCAGTACTTAATTGAATAAATGAAATCCCAGAGGGGAGAATTCCCCTGGGAACTCGCCCAATTAACGAAAACAAGAATACCTATCATCGAGAGCATGTATACGGCCATTTGTCCAAGGCTGCGTTCACCATCGTCTCTGGTATAGGAAAACATCCGTTCATCCGCAAGACGGGCTTCATCTTCTTTTCGAAAGAAAAACTGCATGATAAGGCCTATCACGATTGAAAAGAGGATGGCCCCCACCATTCGGGCCAGGCCAAGTTTCCACCCAAAAACTTTATAGGACATCACAATGGCCAGAATATTAATCGCCGGGCCTGAATAGAGAAAGGCGATGGCAGGGCCGAGGCCGGCGCCCTTCTTGTAGATCCCCTTAAAAAGAGGAAGGACCGTGCAGGAACATACCGCAAGAATGGCCCCCGAAATCGAAGCAACTCCGTAGGCCAGGGGTTTAGGTGCCGAGGGACCTAGGTATCGAATTACCGAACGTTGATTCAGAAAGACCGTGATGGCCCCCGCAATAAAAAGGGCGGGTACCACGCAGAGTAGGACGTGCTGTTGGGCATAGTCACTTAACATGAGAAAGGCTTCCTGAATTGCGGTGACCACCCGGGGAGCGTCAAAGGGAATAAAATAAGCAAACAAAAACACCAGGACCATGTAGCCCAAGGCCCTGTTGGGGGAAAGATTTTTTTGTGCCATGAGAACCTCCAAAATAGGCTAACCGGGCTTTGAAGATGCAATCTCTTAGAGATATAAAAATCCCGTGAGGCACCCTTTTTATGGACTCTAGAAAGCCCTGCGTATATGTTGCAATATATTGCAACATTACAACAAAAGTCAAGGGATGGAACTAATAAACATAAAAGGATGAGTAGCATTCTAAGGTAGTCGCCACGGCCAAGGGGGGGATGTTCTTCATCAAATATTGGTAATTTTTTCATGAACCATTTACAATGAGCACAGATATTTTCTAGGAGATATCAATCTGTTCATAGGGTAAGGAGGAAGTCTATGAAATCGGTACCACGGTATAGCCTGCGGTGGTGGTTAGCTATTGTTTTCGTAGTATGTATCGGCTGTGCTTCAGGTCCCCAGCTGGGACAAAAGGAAGGAGGCCCAAGTAGTGGGTCAGTGGCAAGCACTAATCTTGATGCTAAACCCCTCAGCCTTTCTATCTTTCATGTGAACGATACCCACGCAAAATTGGAGAGCGCCTTTGTGGAATTCCGTATGGACTTGAACCCGGAACTCAAGGCAAAGCGCACCTTTATAGAATTAGGGGGCTTTCCCCGACTCTGGTCGGCGGTGGAAACTCTGCGGGCCCAAAAGCCAAACAGCCTTTTTCTCCATGCAGGAGATGCCTTCCAGGGGACCCTCTATTTTACCGAATTTAAGGGCCTGGCGGACGGAGATTTTTTGAATGCCATGAAGCTCGATGCCCTGGTGGTAGGGAATCATGAATTTGATAAGGGGCCCCAGGTGCTGGCAGATTTTATCAAAACGGTGAATTTCCCTGTTCTGGCCTGTAATGTGGATTTCTCTGCCGAATCAAGACTGAAGGATCTTATTAAGCCCTATGTGATTCGGGAGATTGGCGGAAGTCGGGTGGCTATCGTTGGCCTGGCCAATTCTTCAACCCCCGATATTTCGAGCCCCGGACCTACCATTAAATTCCTTGATTCTCGAAGCAGCCTTGAAAGGGTTATCAAAGAACTGGAAGAAATGGGGATCAACAAAATCATCGTTCTTTCCCACGAAGGTTTTGAACTTGATAAAGAACTGGCCCAGAAGGTCGCTGGCATTGACGTGATTGTGGGCGGCCATTCCCACTATCTGCTTGGGGAAACAAAAGATATAGGATTGAATGCTGTGGGGTCCTATCCTCTCGCGCTTACTACACCCCGAAATGAGCCAGTTCTGGTGACTACCAGTTGGCAATGGGCCTATGTTATTGGGGATCTGGATGTACGGTTTGATGAACGGGGGGTGATAACATCCTACCAGGGAACACCCCGTTTTGTGGCAGGGCTGGATCGATTCAGAGTGTATGATCTTCCCGATCAAGAGGGAAAATTAAAGCGGGTGCAATTCCAGCGAACCCCCGAGGGACGCTACATCTCTTTTGAGTACGATGGGAAAGCCTATAATCAGGAGCCTGCTGCCGCATCTCGCGATTCCTATGGAACTGTGATATCGGCTTTAGTGAACAAATTGACCGCCGATTCCCGCTTCCTATTGGTTTCCCCCAGAGCGGAGGGGCTTGAAAAACTTGCCCGTTATAGCCCTGCTATTAAGGCGCTCCAGGCAAAACTTGCTACCACTACCACGGAGGTGCTGAAACGGGGAAACAACCAGGGACCGGGCCCTATTATCGCAGATAGCATGCGCTGGAAAACCAAGGCCGATGTGGCAATTATGAATCCCGGTGGGGTGCGCATAGATCTCCCCGCGGGGGATATTTCGGTGGCCCAAATTTACGAACTCCAGCCCTTTGCTAACACCTTAGTGACGCTTACCATAACGGGCCAGGAACTGGTGAATATCCTGGAAGATATGGCCGATTTCTGTATTACCAGTTATACCAAAAGCCCTGAAACGGCTTACCTCTATGTGTCAGGTCTTCGCTTGCAATTGTTAGTAAACAATAGTAAGGGAAGCCGGGTGCGCGAAGTAGAGGTACTCTCCGCCGATGGTTCCTATAAGCCCCTTAATCTGGCTGGTTCCTACAGTCTTGTGGTGAATAACTTTATGGCCGATGGGGGCGACAGGAACGAAACCCTTAAGGCGATTCCTAAGGCCCGCAAATACGATACGGGTTTTGTAGATTCAGAAGTAATGCTTGATTATGTCCAGGGTAAGACCCTGCGAGAGACAAAAGAAGAGCGGGTTAAAAATATCCTCTAACTAAAAAATTCCCAGAAGAGGCGGCACCCTATCACAGGGACCTCGGGTACCCGGTGATGCAAGTAGTGCCGCCCCCCTTTCAGTCAGTAAACGTTGCATCCACCGGTGAGGGACTCTCTCCACCGTACCAAAATGTCGAGCCGTGATAGAAAATCTCCAATGTATCTATAATCTCTAGTATCTATAGTCTTGTATTGTAAAAATTTAGCAAAATTGTGTTGTGTATTTAAATATGTGTAAATGTCCTGTGAGGATGGAAAATAAAGCGTGAGAGGTGTTTGTATGAAGAGAAGCGTGATGTTATTCGTAAGTTTTGTGCTTGGGGGACTGCTGTTTGCTCAAGAAGTTAAAATGAGTTTCGGTCTTGCGGGGGGATTTTCGCCGGTGTGGCTCAAATATGAAAGTTCCTCATTAAAATGGGAGAGGACAGATAATACCGCCTCGGTAGGAGTCTTTTTTGATGCTACCTATGTCCAGTTGAGTGTGAGATATGCTTTTACGGTCGCAAAATCAAAAGCTACTGCTACATCGGGGGGAATTACTCTTGAATCGGAAGGGGAAGTGCAAGCGAATTGGTTGGATATCCAGGCCCTCGGAAAGTATCCCTTTAAAGTGATGGAAAATATCCAGGCTTTTCCTCTCGTGGGGATCGAATATTTGTATGCCCTTTCTCGGAAAGAAGAGAGTGTTACTTTCCCAGAAGATTCTTTAAAATACCTGCGGGATTGGTATCTCCTTGTGGGCGCTGGGGTGGATATAGGGCTCGCAAAGAATATTTATATTCGGCCCAGTGTTCTTTACGGAATTAACCTTACCGCGAAGGACGAAAATGTCCCCAGTAGTATTACAGCCAGCGGCTCTACCCTGAAGGTGAATTTAGCTTTTGGGTATACGTTATAAATACCCCTTTAGGGAAAGGTTTTTGGGTGTCTGTGAAGATGTCTCCATCGGCGTAAAAGATTTAATAAAGAGAGCATTTTTTAATAAACTTTAAAAAAGGGTTTCTATCTCATAAAGTTTTTAGAGCCCCGCCACCTTCTGAGGAAGGGTGTGGGGCTCTTCTTTTTAAGGGTTGATTCATCGAGTAAGGGAAGGCGGGGCCCTTTGAGAGAAAAGCTCGCTGAGATAAGGGTAAACCTAGGCGGCGAGGGAAAGGGCCTTTTCTCTAATGGCTCTTCCTAAAGGGCCCTGTGGCTCTGCCGGCACAACATTTTGGGGCCCGCTTTTTTATCTTTTTCTAAACAGCGTGACCTTCTTTCCCGATTGCCAAAAAGGTGTTTTCGGTTCATTATACAAGCATGAAACACACTTTTTTTAAAAGTTTATGGCTTTTCTTATTTTTCATGGCAGTGACGGCTGGCAGCTTTGCCCAGGAAACGGACTCCACGACGCCGGCGTCGCAGCAAAAACCCGATGCCCTGCGAAGCTACCGTATGGGCCGGGATTTAGAAGTACAGGGCCGAATAGATGAGGCCAATCAACGGTACGAAGAGGCGGTGCAAATCTGTAAGCAGGAAATAGCCCAGAACGCCACCAACATGGATTCCTATACGGTGCTTACCTGGGCGCTGTTGCGTCAAAAAAAATATAGCGAAGTACTGGAATGGGGGGCCCAGGGACTGCGGGTAAATCCCAACGATTATCGGGTGATTGAGACCATGGGAGAGGCCCATTTCTTTCTGCGCAATTACGATAAGTGCCTCCAGTTCATGCAACGATACATCAATGGGGCGCCCCAGGGAGAGCGGGTTTCGGTGGCCTATTTTTTCATGGGCGAGGTGTATCGGCTCCAGAAAAAGTGGAACCATGCGGATATGGCCTACTCTATGGCGGTTCGTTTAGAGCCGAACATGCCTATCTGGTGGTTCCGGCTGGGCTTTGTGCTGGAAGCCTTAAACGACTTTCCGAATGCCCAAAAGGCCTACGAACGGGCGGTAAAGTTAAATCCTACCTTTAAGGATGCGCTAGACGGACTGGAACGGATAAAACGACGGGGCTAGGGTGTCCCCCTCGTTGAGTTGTTTGAGTGTGCTGAAGGGCCCGACCCGGGAGATTCTTTCATAGAGGGCTACCATAGTAGGAGGCTACGAGAAAACGGCGCCCCGTTGGTTAGGTTTAAGAAGCTGGTTTTTGAGAAAGGCCCGGAAGAGGGGCTTCCTCTTTGTTCGTTATTTCCCTTTCTTACCAAAAAGGAAGGCCAGCATTTCAAGTGCAAGAGGAAGATAGGCGAGTACAATCGACATACTCAGCACGAGGTGGGAAGTGAATGGTGCAGGGGCTCCCCTGGCAGGGGGGGTAGCGGCGGGAGACGGCGTCTCCTGGGGGAGGGGCTCTTGTTGGTCTCCCTCTGAAAGGTCAAGCAAAAGCTGGTCCAAACTTTTTATGGGCGTGCGCCAGGATAGGTTTTTCCCCCTTTCCAGGAATTCTTCAAAATAATAGATTGATTGGCCTATCAGGGCCCCGAATTTGCCCGGGAATGCCAGATCCCGCTGGATGCTTGCCTTGGATAGAAATACGAGGGTTTCTAATAGAAGGGCCCGTTCCAGTCCCCGCTCCAGAGCTCCCTGGGTAAGAGGAAAGGCCCCTATCTCTATAAGCACTTTCCCCGTTGGAATGAGCAGATTGGCCCCCACGATGCCTGCCATCACCAGAAAGGTGATAAAAAACTTGTTCCGCTTACCCAATAGCCAGCTATATCCCAGGAAAAGGATCCATAAATAGAGACGGGCTTCCAGGGTGTGGACCAAAAATACCGCCGGCAAAGCTATAAGCCCTGCCCAAAAAAGCTGTCGGTTGCTAAAAGGTGGAGTTGCTTTCATGGGTGTCTCTTTTGATAAAAACCGCATGGTACCACCGGGAATGGGATATGAAGAATTCGCAGAACGTGCCGAGAGCAAAACCGGTGACAAGACCGAACAGAAGGACCGGCGGGGCAAGATACAAAGCGCTTTCCCCAAAAATAATGAAACGGGCCATGAAGAGTTGAACCCCATTCGATACGAGGGCCCCTACGGTGCTGATGCCGGTAAAACCCATCAAGGAAGGGGGAATCAATTTCCGGAGACCATACATGCAGAGGGCAGAAGAAAGGGTTCCCCCAACTGAAAAAAGGAATACATACGAAAAAAGACTTCCACTTATGACTGCCTGACCGAGTACTTTGAGAAACACCAGGAGCAAAAAATGGGGGAACGATAGTATATCGATGCCCAGCATAAGCGCCAGATTAGCAATCCCGAGCCGAATGAAAGGCAACGGTTTGGGAATCATATATTCAATTGTTGAAAGAAAATAACTTAATCCCGCAAGAAGAGCTAGCTCCGGGGACACCCTTTTTTCTTTACCAGCTTGAAGCATCAACTCCATCCTGCCGAACATTTCCCGCTATGCGAACAAAGATCCGATTGGGAAGGCAGGCCGCCCAATCACCTGCTTTTTTTAGTTTACCCATGGCCACGCAGAGTTTATCCGGACAGGGTGAATCGCTGATATACGCTTCTCCCTGGTGAATTTCTACAAACGTAGTCCCCAATGGCCCCGGGATAGCGAGATGTTGGATGCTCGAAAGCGGATATACCCACCGGGAACCGCTGGCCTCTATCACCACCTGCAGGTTGTCCTGGGCACCCTCGTAGACCGCCCAAAAAGCAAACCCAACCCCAATCACAGACAACAACACAACGAGCCCATCCAGGGGGCGCAGTAAAAAACGGGTCCGTGATTGTTTCATACTAAAGGATTAGTGACAACCTCCGCAGCCGCATCCGGGTCCGCAATCTTCGCCACAATCATCACCACAGGCATCATCAAAATCTTCGTGGGGATGTCCATGGGCAAGCTCTTCTTCGGTGGCAGGCCGGACAGAACGGATGGTTACCGCAAAGGTAAGGTCCACCCCTGCCAGGGGGTGATTGGCGTCTATGGTGGCCATACCATTGGCAACCCGGGTTACCGTGACGATGCGCGGACCCTCTGCTGTATCCGCCTGGAACTGCATCCCCGCTTCCACCACGTCTACTCCCTGAAAACGATCGAGGGGCACGTTGATAACGAGACTCTCATCCCGTTCTCCATAGGCTTCTGCGGCAGGCACGGTAACGGTAAAGGAATCCCCTTCCTTTTTCCCTTCCAGGGCTTTTTCAAGGCCGGGGATGATGTTATTACTGCCATGCAGATACGAAAGGGGTGCCGATCCCTGGGAGGTATCCAGTACCTGGCCTTCGGCATCGGTTAAGGTGTAGTCAAAGCTGACTACGCAATCTTTAGCTATATTCATACGTACTTGTACCATAAAAAGAGCGTTGGGTAAAGGGTAAAAAATGTGATGGACAAATTACAGTTCCCTCGGTTATACTACAGGATAGTTACATTCCAGTATTGCTTTGTAAAACAAGGAGTATGCCATGGATAACAGAACGAGTATGTTGTTTTTTATAGCCCTCGTGATTCTCTTTGCCTTTACCTTTGTGTTTGGGATCGATGCCCTTGCCCTTCCCAATGTCACCTACGGTATTCTCGCCCTGATTGGCTTTGTGGTTTGCATTAGCTTTAGCCTTTTTCAGTGGGCCCTGCTTAAAAAGGAACGGGGAGCCATGATGCCCTGGTTTATGACCTACGCGGTGGTTATTGGTATTATTTTCGTGTGGTACCTTACCCGCTGTGGTTCTGCCTTTAAGTGGTGGTAAAAGAATCGTATCAATCGAGCGTGTAGCGTTTTTGAAAAAATCGTGCCCCCGGAACAGCCCATGCGTTTTTGGGGGCTCCAGGGACCAGGGCTCCGGGGTATTGTGTGTGCAAGGCAACGTGGAAGGGAATAACCGTTGCTTTCTATAACAAAAGCTGAGTATATTTTTCATTATGAAAATCCCTGTATACCCTCAATTTGCTCCTATATCATTAGAGTTCAAAGATGACCTTTTGCCCCGCCTTAATCTTACCGTAGATGGGGTTTCCGAGTTCACCTTTTCAAATTTGTATCTTTTTAGGCATCGTTATCATTACCAGGTATCCCATGTGCCTAACACCACCGTTATTATTTCGGGGGAATTGGAAGGAAAACGTTTTTTTATGACCCCCTGCAATGTGCCGGAGCGAAGTGTCCTGGAAGACCTCTTTGCCCATCATGATTATTGGAAAAACATCTCCGATTCTCTCATGTGTCATCATTGTATAAATCTGAAAGAATGGGGCATCACTATAATTGAAGACCGGGATAACTTTGATTATCTGTACCTGAGAACTGACCTGGCAGAACTCAGCGGTAAGAAATACCATAAAAAGCGAAACCTCGTGAATGCGTTTATCAATTCCTACTCCTATGAGAAACGTCCCCTTACCAGAGACCTTATTCCCGATGCCCTCTATGTCCTCGAGGAGTGGAAAAAAGAAAAAGGTGTAGAAGGGGATTACCTGGCTGCCCGGGAAGCCCTGGAATTATTCGAAGATATTGGGCTCCGGGGCGCCATGTATTATGTGGATAATGAACCCGCAGGCTGGTGTCTGGGAGAACCAATTGCCAAGGGAAAGATGTTTGCTATTCATTTCGAAAAGGGACTGGAAAAGTACAAAGGAATTTATCAATTTATTAATCAGGCCTTTGCCCAGTCCCTTCCTAAACATATTCTCCATATTAATCGGGAACAGGATCTGGGAGACGAAGGGTTACGGCAGGCAAAGATGACCTATCGTCCTTGTGGCTTTGTCCGAAAATACCGGGGATATCTTGGAGTGCCGGCTCAGTCCTCTAACCCTTCGAGTCCCCTCTCTTTTGAGTAAAGGTACCCCCGCCCCACTTCTAGAATCTCGCACAAGGAATGGGGCGCCCTTTTTTCGAGGGAGGTCTTAAAGGGCCGGGGATCCAGGGAGTTATGGGGAAAAAGGTCATAGTGGGTTGGGATCACCAGACGGGGCTCCGCCGCCCCTGCAAGACAGGCCGCTTCCCAATGGGAAAGATTGCCATAACCGGCGTTGATGCACACCAGCATGAGATCCGGGCGCTGATGAGAAGCTTCTGCTGATGAAAGGGCCGCATGCTGTTCCCCTTTCCCTTCTTGCATAGCCTCTTGAGAGCCCGCCGCAGAATCTTCTTTTTGCCATCGCTGCACCGTTTCTCGCACATCCTTCCCGCCCAGTTCCAGAAGGTGCTCTGACCACGCCGTATCTCCCGTGTTCCAGAGGGTAATGCCCCCCGCAAAACGAATCAGAAAACCCATGTGGTTAAGGTCGGTCGTGTCGGTGGGAATGGCAAAGGTCCCCCGTACGAGCACGCCCTTATCGGCATTGCCGGAACGGAGTCGTTCTGCCGCTGCTAGGATGCCCGGTTTCTTAGAAAAGAAAACCTCTTCTCCCACCTGAATAAGACGGAGCTGTTCTAAGGGGATCCCCGCTTTTCGGGCCACTTCCAGGGCTAGCCGGGGTCCCGCTATACGGAGCCATCCCCCCTGGTGGAGTGGTTTTTTCTCTTTGCTTTGGGGGAGAGGGGCTACCGGATTCTTCGCCGGTGACTCCCCTTGTTTTTGCGATGCTTCAAAGGCATGAGAAAAGGACTGGGCCACCCCTTTCAATGTCTCGGGATCTGCGTGATCACAGTGGGAATGGGTAAGGAGAATGAGATCCACCGCTAATTCTTCCGGCAAAACCGGCGGAGGAAATTTCCGGCTTTTTTCGGTAGGCCCCGGAACTATCCCCCTGGTTGCACAGTAATCGCTGAGGTAAGGATCGATGGCCACCGTAAAGGACTGGCTGTCTTTGAAAATGAAAGAATTCTGCCCTAAAAACCAAATCCCCAGGTGGAACGGAGGGATATGGGCCCCCCGGATCTTTTCCATTAGTGAGGAACTTCCTTGGTGATAAGACGCTGTAGGTATCATAGGGATACGGTTATCATACTCCTTTTTTATGCCCCTGTCATGGGGGCGGAAGAGGGCAAAAAAAATTGATGAAAAGGGGTATACCGGCGGTTCTGCGCCTTTAGGTCCCCTTTTCTGTTTTTAGTTTTATTTAAATATCTTTATATATATTAAAGGCTATTTTTCCTTGCTTTTTTAAAAGAAGAGGGAGTATACTGAACCCTGATGACGTATACGATTCTGGTTATTAATCCCGGCTCTACCAGCACAAAGGTAGGGGTGTATCGCAACGAGGAGACCATTTTCAGTGCCACCGTGGCCCATCCTGTTTCTGAACTGCAGCAGTTTGACACCGTGGCGGATCAACTGGATTTTCGGGAAGGCGCCATTCTAAAGGTCCTGGAAGACCATGTGATAGATCTTAACGCCCTTGATTGTGTGGTTGCCCGGGGCGGTCTGGTGCGTCCTTTGCCCCATGGAATATACCGGGTTAATGAAAAAATGAAACAGGATCTCCGTACTGCCTGTTATGGGGGACATGCGTCAAACCTGGGAGCCCTGATTGCGGATAAACTGGCCACAAAGCTGGGAATCCCCGCGTATATCAGTGATCCGGTGGTGGTGGATGAACTGGATGAGGTAGCCCGTCTTACGGGCATAAAAGAGATAAAGCGACGATCTATCTTTCATGCCTTAAACCAGCGGGCGGTGGCCCTCCGGTATGCCCGGTCAAAGGGGGTACGCTACGAGGACCTGGTGTTAATCATCGCCCACATGGGAGGGGGTGTGACGGTGGGGCTCCATCGACGGGGACGGGTGGTCGATGTGAACAACGGGCTTGATGGCGAAGGGCCCTTTGCGCCTGAACGGGCGGGGACCATTCCCGCCGGAGACCTGGTGACCCTCTGTTTTTCAGGGAAATACACCGAGCATGAGATCCGGAAGCTGCTTACTGGTCAGGGGGGCTTTGTCAATCTGGCGGGCACCAACGATGTGCGGGAACTGGAACGGCGAGCCTCTAAGGGAGATGCGGAGGCGGAACTCCTGTTGCGGGCCTTTGTGTACCGGGTGGCGAAAGAAATCGGAGCCCTGGCGGCCGCTGCGGAAGGAAAGGTGGACGCCATTTTGCTTACCGGTGGTATTGCCCATGACGAAGCCCTGATGGCGGCCCTTACCCAGAGGGTTTCCTGGATTGCTCCGGTAACGGTGTATCCCGGTGAAGGGGAATTGGAAGCCCTGCGGGATGCGGGCCTACGGGTCTTGCGGGGAGAGGAAATTCCTGTAGAATATTGAACAAGTATCGATAAAGAAGGAAAAGGGAAGATAAATGTTACAAACAATAGAAAGTATCATCCAGGAAGCCCATCGGCTTGTGTCGATGAATCCTAGCGGCATGCCGGTGCTTGCCGTAGCCGCCGCCCAGGATAGGGAGGTCCTTGAAGCGGTAGAAACAGCTCGGAAAGAAGGCCTTGCCCGGGCAATCCTTGTGGGGGATACCCAAAGGATTGCAGAAGAGGCCCGGCACCTTGCCCTGCCCCTGGATGAATATGAGCTTATCCACGAAGAAAACGTAACCCAGGCGGCGGCTACGGCGGTGCGTCTGGTTCGGGAAAAACGTGCTTCGGTGGTGATGAAGGGGCTCCTGGATACGGCGGTTTTGCTCAAGGCGGTGCTGAACAAAGAAACGGGCCTCCATGCGGGGCGGCTCGTGAGCCACGTGGGGGTTATAGAATCACCGTACTATCATAAGCTACTCATCGTTACTGATGGGGCCATCAATATTGCCCCTTCACTAACAGAAAAGGTAGATATCATACGGAATGCCTGCGATTGTGCGATGGCCCTGGGGATAGCGCTGCCAAAGGTAGCTCTGCTTGCGGCCCTTGAAAAGATTAATAGTGAGAAGATGCCCTGTACTGCCGAAGCGGCGATTCTCTCCCAGATGAATCGCCGGGGGCAAATTCCAGGCTGTTATATCGATGGCCCCCTGGCCCTTGATAATGCCGTCAATAAAGAAGCGGCCCGCATCAAAGGTATTGAAAGTGATGTAGCCGGAGACGCGGATATCCTTGTAGCCCCCGATATTGAGGCAGGCAATGTTCTTTATAAGGCCCTTATCGATCTGGGAGGAGCCAAAGGGGCGGGCCTTGTGATGGGGGCCGCTGCGCCGGTGGTGCTTACCAGCCGTGCCGATACGGCGGAGGTGAAGCGGGCTTCTATTGCCCTGGCCTTACTGGTAGCTTTTGGGGCCAGAGAAAAGCAATAAAAGGATGATTTGCCTTTTAGGGAAGCCAATATCAGAGATTGCGGCTCTCCAGAGCACCATAATAGAGGAGTTAACTTTTAAAAATGCAAAAAGACCGATACATTAATGGTTAACTTCTTAGGAAAGTACATGATACAATGAATACAGGAGAATAGGATATGGCAAAACGGGGAAAGGTAATCATCGATCAAGAGGCCTGTAAGGGGTGTTACCTCTGTGTACGGGCCTGTCCGGTAAAGGTGCTCGAACCTGACACGAAGGTCAATTCCAGTGGAACCTATCCAGCGGTGGCCCGGTATGTGGAAAAATGTATTGCCTGTGGTAACTGTTATCAGGTGTGCCCTGATGTGTGTATAGAAGTGTACGAACTCGAAGCGGGAGAGACCCCATGAGGGGGTTCTTTCCCCCTGGCGGACAGGTGTAAGGGAAGAGCCTTTCCTTGCCAGGGGAACCTCCGTTGCAGAACCGTGTTTGTTCTTTGTTTCGGGGGAACGGGCGTTTACCCGAAATCTCCCGTAAGGAAGGGATGGAGATATGACTGAAGAAAAGCGTTTAATGAAAGGGAACGAGGCTATAGGCGAAGCGGCGATTCGGGCGGGTTGTACGGCCTATTTCGGCTATCCTATTACCCCTCAGAATGAATTAACCGCCTACATGGCCCAAAACATGCTCGATAAAGGGCGGATTTTTATTCAGGCGGAAAGTGAAGTGGCGGCCATCAACATGGTCTATGGGGCCAGTGCCGCCGGCGCCCGGGCAATGACCAGTTCTTCGAGCCCGGGGGTAAGCCTGAAGCAAGAGGGCCTTTCCTATGCGGCGGGGGCGGACATCCCCCTTGTCTTGGTGAATGTGGTGCGAGGCGGCCCCGGTCTTGGTTCTATCGCGCCGAGTCAGGCCGATTATTTCCAGGCGACCCGAGGTGGGGGCCACGGCGACTACTATACCATCGTGCTGGCCCCCAAAAGCGTCCAGGAAGCGGCGGACCTGACCTATCTTGCCTTTGACCTTGCGGATACCTGGCGAATGCCGGTTGTCGTGTTAGCCGATGGTATGATTGGGCAGATGATGGAGGGGGTGGTCTTACCCCCATCGCGGGATCTCGCAGATCTGCCGCGTCGAGACTGGACGGTGGGCCACATGCACGGCCGGGAGGCCCGGCACCTTACCTCCCTCGATCTGGTGCCCGAAAGCCTTGAGGCAAAGGTACGCCAGCGGTTCCAGCGATACGAAGAGATAAAGGCCCGGGAGGTTCGCTACGAAGCGGTGGATGTGGACCAGGCGGATCTCATCCTGGTGGCCTATGGCACAGCGGCCCGGGTGTGCCTGGGGGCTAAGAAACTTGCCGACGCAGCGGGCCTGCGGGTAGGGCTTTTTAGACCCATAACCCTCTGGCCCTTTCCTGAAAAGGCCCTGGCCCAGCTTGCCAAAAGGGGGAAGCCCTTCCTGACGGTGGAGATGAGCATGGGCCAGATGGTAGAGGATGTAAAGCTGAGTGTCCTCGGGCAGGCGCCGGTGCACCTTTTGGCTCACTGTGGTGGCGTAATTCCCACAGAAGAAGAAGTGTTTGAGGAAGCAAAACGGCTTCTGGGACGAGGGTAAGGAGGATTCCCATGAAGAAATTATACGGACATCCGGAAAGTCTGAAACGGGTAAGCACTAAGTACTGTGCCGGCTGTGGGCATGGAGTTATACATCGTATTATCACTGAAGTCATAGATGAAATGGGGCTCCGGGAACGGGCAATTATTACGAATCCCGTGGGTTGTTCTATCTGGGCGGATCTCTACTTTGATTTTGATTCGGTCCAACCACCCCATGGGCGGACCCCCGCGGCTGCCACGGGGATTAAACGGGTACTACCGGATCACCTTGTCATCTGTTACCAGGGTGATGGAGACCTGGCTGCTATTGGAACAGCCGAAATTATTCACGCCGCCAACCGGGCGGAAAAGTTTACTACCATTTTTGTGAACAATGCCATTTATGGGATGACCGGCGGGCAGATGGCGCCGACGACCCTGGTGGGCCAGAGGGCCACCACGGCCCCCTATGGCCGCGATCCTGAAGGGGCGGGAATGGGCTATCCTATTCGGGTGTTGGAACTGCTTGCTACCCTCGGGGGAACCCGTTATCTTGCCCGGGGGGCGGTTAATAACGCCGTGAATGTCCGAAAAACAAAGCAGTATATAAAAAAGGCTTTCCAGGCTCAAATGGAAGGGAAGGGTTTTACGATGGTAGAAATCCTTTCCCAGTGTCCCACCAACTGGCAGATGGATCCCCGGGAATCGGTCGAATGGCTTGAGAAAAACATGATTCCCTACTATGGCCTCGGGGAAATAAAGGATGAGCTTGCCGCGAATGAGGATGCGGCTGCCGCTCGTATCTATCAAGATGATGCAGTCGCATGCCGTGAGGTTGCCGAAGGGATGCCCGCCGGTGTTCGCCATGCAGAAGATGAGTCAAACGAACCTTTCGCGAAAAAGGGAGTAGCCTGATGACTGAAAAATCTTTTTTTGCTGGTTTTGGGGGCCAGGGAATCATTTCTCTCGGTCAACTGTGGGTCTATTTTGCTATGGAGGAAGGAAAGAACGTAACCTTTTTCCCCTTCTATGGAGCGGAAAAGCGGGGGGGCATCGCCCGGGCGGGGGTGATTGTCTCGGATGAGGAAATCGCAAGTCCCCTTGTTACCAGGGCCGATTCGGTGATTGTGATGAACACCGATTCCCTCTCCCTGTGCGAGAAAATTCTGCGTCCTGGCGGAATCATGCTCGTAAATAGCACGATTGTAAAACAAGATCCGGGCCGAAATGATATTCAATTGTATAAGGTCGACGCCCAGGCCATTGCAGAGAAGATTGGAGATCTTCGTATCGCTAACATGGTAGCCCTGGGCGCCCTGGCAAAATTAACGGGGGTATTACGCCTAACCGAGGCAGAAAAGATACTTAAGAAATTTTTCCCCGAGGGTAAGCATAAATTCATCCCTATGAATCTAGAAGCTATTCATGCGGGCTTCCGGGCGGTGTAGAGCTTCGTGAGCCCCTGGCCTCCACCCCGTCCGGGGCCCCCACCGCCGCATTTTAGTAGTAAGTTACAAGCTGGCCCGCACAGAAGGGGGCCCTTGTCTCAACGCAGCGGCTGGACCTTCCAGATGCGTTCTACCCGTTTGAGATTGTGCTGTGTTTTAAGGATCAGCTTGTAATCCCCTGCTTCGGTAAAGGTGATAGGGGATAAGGTGATGGTAGCCCCCTTCTGGAGGGTTACCCGTTCTTCCCGAATCGTTTTATTTTTGGCAGGGTCCAGGTCCATCTTATAGAAAAGCACCTGAAATATTCCGTCCGAACCGGTACCATTGGTGATCACAAATTGAATCGTCGAACCTACCTGGGCGGGGATTTTGTCGGTATAGACGATAACATCGTTGGTGATGGTAAAGCCGACAAACTCGAGGGAATCCCCTTTCTCTTCTCTTTCTTTAGTCTGAGACTTGTCCCCCGAAGCGCCCTGGTCCTTTGGCTTTTCTTCCACCGAGGTTGAACGGGCCCCAATGAATCGTCGTACCCCTAGAAAACGGGGAGAAAAGTAGGAATCCCCAAGGGGACTGATGATAACCCCTGTTTTGGGGCCCTGGGAAACGGCGTGGATCATCTGGTCATTGGGGAGAAGAATCGCCACATGGCTGGGAATATTCCCAAAGGTATTAAAAACGAGGATGTCTCCGGGGAGGGCCTTTTCGAGACTGAGGGGAAACCCTTTCATCCAGATAGCCTGAGACGACCGGGGAATGGCAAGGTTGGCCGCTTCCTGGTACACAAAGGAGGCAAAACCGGAACAGTCAAAGCCCTGGGGTGAAGCTGCCCCGTACACATAGGGAGCCCCGATATACTTCTGGGCGATTTGGACAATCCGCTGGCGTACGCTCTGTTCTTGTTCGGAAAGCCCCTGTTGCTGGCTGTACAGCGAGAATGCCCCGCCAATACCCAGCCCTAGCCATAAAAGAAAAAGAGCCTTATGGTTCATATGATAAAAGGTACTACAGCGGAGCAGTTTTCACAACGATAAGGGAAAAAATACCATCAACCATCATAAAAGAATTGGGGCGAGACGCTTTTACATTCCCATCCTTGAGGGTGGAAACATTTACTGGTATCCTGCAAGGAGAAACCTATGGCCGTATTAATTTCCAGTTTGGGTAATGTACCGGATATCATCCTGGAAGTTTTGGCTTTCACTAATATGGAAGCCATACCCCTGTACCAACATCATCCTGCGTTTAAGGAAATAAATGAAGCCTACCAACACCATTTTAAGCAGGATCCGGTAAAAACCGTGTGGATTTATTCCACCAAACAGAACAATATGGAAGACCTCTGTGGTGCGCTGGAACGCTGGAACCAGCGTATGGGGGATCTCTTTACTTTTTCATTTATCATTTTGCCCTTTGAGGACATTACTTCCCAATGGGAAGTGGAGTATTCCCGGGAAGTGGCCTTCAGGCTCGTAAAAAAGGCCCATGACAAATACAAAGAAAACCTCTACATCTCCATAGCGGCGGGCAGAAAAACCATTGTGAGCGATTTACAGGAGGCGGGCACTTTTTTCGGCTGCGATGCCTTTATCCATGTTTTGGATACCGCAAGAAGAGGGGCGCCAGGTAAATCAAACATTTCTGGGCACGTTTCCTTCCTGGAACGGGATATCTCAACCATTCCTCAGGATGAGATCGTCCCTATTGTTCCCATCTGGTATGGCAAAAGCAGGGCGAATCCCTTATCAAAATTGATTTCCCATCCCTTTGGTATTGCCGTTGAAGGTTCCCGGCAGTTTTTAACGCCCGATCAATTTGAGAGGGGCCAGCGGCTGGTGATGACCTGCAAGCAACTGATAGAGCAGGCGGGCAACACCTTCAGCCATCAACATGATCAGGTCCTGCTGGAAAACTTCCCTGTGCTGCAGCAACTTGATGAGGAACGGATCACCTCTTTTAAAGAGCGGGTCATCCGTTCAGAAGAGGATGTCCGCCCCTTGCCCAAGATCGATCTCCATTGTCATCTGGGTGGATGTCTTGAAGTAAAGGATACCGTGGCGGTTGCCCGGAAGGCCCTCGAAGAATACCCCGGGGAAAGGCCCTTTCCCGTGGAGCATGCCCGGGATGTGGTAAGCCAATGGAAAAAGGATTCCCCACGTATAAAGAACACCCCTTACAAAGAACGGCTTAAAACCCTGGCCGCCTTCGAGGGCCACGAAGAGGAACTGGAAAACCTCTGGTATGGTCCGTTCCTGGATGAACGAAACTTTGCATCCATCGGTTTTGACGCCTACGAACGGCTGGGGGACCTTCAGGGGTCGGGCCTGTTGCAAAACAAAAGAGCTATTGAAGAGACCGTGGTGCTCCTGCTTGAGAAAGCCCGGCGCGACGGCTGTATTGGCCTAGAGATCCGCTGTTCTCCCCAGAACTATACACAGGAGGGTTTGCAATATAAGGATGTTCTGGGAACCATCTTACAAAGCGTGCACCACCATCGGGGGCCTCTTATGGTGGGGGTTATCCTCATTGCTTCCCGCCACCGGAGGATGAGCGAAATTTATAAAAGTGTAGAAATGTATGAGGCCTTAGCGGAGGACCCGGATGGGGAATTTCAGGCCCTGTTCAAAGCCTACGTTAAGGGCTTCGATGTGGCAGGGGACGAAAGCGCCCGCGCTCCCCATGAAATGAGGAACGCCTTTATTCCGATTCTCCAGCAGTGCCTTTCTATTACGATCCATGCGGGAGAAAATCAAGAGGCGGATAAGATATGGGAGGCGGTGTACGAACTCAATTCGGACCGAATCGGCCATGGCTTGTCTCTTATTAATAGCGAAGCGCTGCTGAAAAAATTCGTAGATAGAAACATCGGGATTGAGCTCTGTCCTTCATCAAACTTTCAGATAATTGGATACCGCGATTATGAACTCCGTGCGGGAGGAGATAAGGAGTATCCGTTACGAAAGTACCTTGAGAGGGGAGTAAAAGTTACCCTTAACACGGATAACCGGGGCATTTCCCGCACCACCTTGTGTAGAGAGTTTGTCAAGGCTTCTCACATGACACCGGCCGGGCTCACTTTTTTAGAGGCCCTGCAGCTTTGCAAGAACAGCATCGATATCAGTTTTTTTGGTTACGAAGAAAAACGGCGCCTATACCAAGCTGCTCAGGAGCGACTAATAGAGTGGTTGAGGGTTAATTCGATTTTCTACTCTTGACATCTGCAAATATTGTATAATACAAGTATTGTATGAAGCAAGAAGAGGTGCTTGATACAGAAACGATCCGTGCGTTTAGGCGTTCATTGCGTGCATTGGAACGGGAAATAGGTCTCGTTCTAGAAAAGGAGACTGACTGCTGTGGGGTTACTGTAGCTCAATGTCATTTTCTTCTTGAGACAGAAGAAAGGAATAACACAAGCCTCACTGAACTTTCGCAGGCCCTGTCGCTCGATGTCAGTACTTTAAGCCGGACTGCAGATAGCCTGTATGAGGCTGGGTATATCAGACGGGAACCAGACCCGGAGAACCGGCGGAAAGTGTCTATCGGCTTAACGAAAACAGGGAAAGCAAAAGTCGATTCAATTCATAATTTATGTGACGATTCGTATCGCTCTCTGTTTGCATATATCGATAAAGAAAAATGGGCCTTGGTTCTCGAAGCCGTAAGTCTCCTGGCTGAGGCGATGCGCCGTAAAAGGCTGGAAGAAGGCGCTCCCTGTTGTTCGCATGAAAATCCCCCAAAACAACAAGGAGGCCGGTGATGAGCTTTGACTTGAGCAATGCGGTATTGCGGCCCCTATCGAATACAAAACAACAGAGTATACCGGTAGTTTCTACCAAGCTGAGTATGAGGGATATTATAGATGGATGGAAGGTGCGCTGGGGTTTTGGCCGTAATCGGTATTTGGTAAAACCGGGATTGTATGCATGCGGCAATCCCACAGCCAGCTCAATGGTTCTCGTATCCGCAAACTATAAACTCAGTTTTGATGCCCTCCGTAAGGAACTCAGCGGTATAGATGCATGGATTCTCGTGCTCGATACTAAGGGTGTCAATGTATGGTGTGCCGCTGGGAAAGGTACCTTTGGTACACAAGAGGTCATCCGCCAGGTTAAAAATGTTGGTTTGGCTTCCCTTGTTTCGCATCGGACCCTGATTTTGCCCCAGCTTGGAGCGCCCGGGGTGGCCGCCCATGAAGTTGCCAAAGCCACGGGATTCCGGGTTGTATATGGGCCGGTTCGGGCAAAGGATATTCCTGCGTTTCTTAAGGCTGGGATGAAAAAGACCGATGCGATGCGCCGGGTGGAATTCCGTCTCGCCGATAGGCTTGCGGTTGTACCGGTAGAACTCGTGCATGCCTGGCCCTTTGCGGTGGGAGCTCTGCTGGTGTCTGGGCTTTTCTGGTACCTTTCAGGCAATCTTACCCCTGCCGCGTATTTCCGCTATGCGGCGCTGTTCCTGTCTCCCCTCCTTGTAGGCTCCATTTTCTTTCCCTGCCTTCTGCCCCTCCTGCCCTTTAAGGCCTTTGCCCTCAAGGGCTGTGTTCTTGGTTCCTCCTGGAGCTTGTTTGCCATTGGAATATTTCGCCTTAACGGTATGGAAGCTGCTTCTTACTTTTTACTTTCCACAAGCCTAATATCTTTTATATCGATGAACTTTACCGGGTCCTCCACATTTACCAATTTAACAGGGGTAAAATGGGAAGTGAAAGTCGGTCTGCCAATTATGATAACGGCTGCTCTTGCAGGGATAGTTATTATAGCCGTCCGCTTGAGTATGTTTTTAATGAAGGGGTAGGTCAATGGAATTCCGATACATATTAGCCGGGCAAAGTCTTACGCTTGATACTGAAAAATGTATAGGCTGTCTTATGTGCTGTGAGGTCTGTCCCCATAATGTGTTTTCCTTTGCGGAAGGTAAGGCCCGTATCGCTGACCGTGGCCGCTGTATGGAATGCGGCGCCTGTGCCCGTAACTGCCCCGTCAGCGCACTCACCGTAACCAGTGGGGTCGGCTGCACCGCCGCAGTGATTGGCGGTTTATTAAAAGGCGGGGAACCAAACTGCGATTGCGATTGTGGAACTGCAAAGTCAAAAAAGGTTCGATGCTGCTGAATATGTATTCCTAACCTTCTTTATTTACAATTTTAATGTTCCTTTCAGGAACAGGTCTATCGTTTCCCAGGGACGACGTCCCTGGTTCCTATACCCGAGATGGGGCCTTTCATAGGTATACTCATGCAGCCACTGGTCGAGATCCTCTTGAAGGGATTCTACGCTTTCATAGAGCTTCTGTCGAAATACGATTCTAAAAAACTCATCAAGAACAGTCTGGTTGAAGCGCACAATGGAGTACTACTTGATGTATATAGTACCATTATCTACATAGATAACAACACCATTAACAGTTGATCCAATATATTCCTTTCCATTGGTTAGTATTTTAGTATAGTACTCCTCATCAATTTCCGCCTTGTAAGCCAGTGTCTTTCCATCGGGAGAAAAAGTTAACCAACCAACACCATCATAGGGGCCGGCTTTTTCCTTGCCAGCAAAAACACACCATTTGTTATCAATTTGTGCACCATAAGCCAGTGTTTTTCCATCGGGAGAAAAAGTTAACCTACCAACAACATCATAGGGACCAGCTTTTTCCTTGCCTATTGTGACATAATATTCAACAATTGTTGATATAAGTCCCTCTTTTATTGTTTTTGAAACATACACTGGAGTTTTTCCATCAATGACTCCAATTTGCAATATATCTTCCGTTGTTGTACCAACAATTTTTTGTGCATGCAGTGTAAGTGCAAACACAAATACGTGTAAAATCATCGCAGTCTTTTTCATAATTCCTCCTGAGGTATTAGTCAATCTGGTATGTATAAACATACATGGCCCCCTGGGCCTACCCCGATCCGACGGATGGAGGTAGAATGGTAATACAAACAAATCCTCTACAGGAGAACACCGTGTATACCATGAAGTATTATGGCTTTATCAAAACAAGTAAAGACCGGTATGAGGCACAACTTGAATTAGTGGAAGCCGTACTAACACACGGCATCAAACCCACCGCGAAATTGTATGGCACCACAAAGAAAACAGTGAGGAAATAGGTAAGATGATATGGCGCTGAGAAGAAAGAGGGGCTTGTGGAACAAAGCCGTAGACCACACAAAAGCCCTCGAACCAGGAAGCCATGGAGAATGGATACGATTTAAACTCATACCTGTGCGGTCAAGGAGCTTGAGCAGGCAAACGAAAAAGTACAATGCGGTTACAACGAGAATTAGGACTACCGGTGAGTGTAACAACAGTCTTGAAGATCCTTCGGTCTGAGGGGTCCCCTTGAGGCGATCTGCCCTTATGGGCTACCTGTATGGATGCGGCCTGCCAGGGGCAGGTTACCCGCCAGAGGCGGGTTCATCTTGTGGGCGCGGCCCGCCAGACGCGGGTAGCCGGAACAAAAATAGTCGGGTGTTTTATAGTTCTTTAGTCTGTCCGTTTAGTTATTGGTCGCATAGGTGATGTTATCCCCTGTTCTGTATTCACCGCTGTTCAAATCATCATCCCAGATTCCGTACCAGTCCCCAACAGTGGGTTGGGTAACGCTGCCATCGTGGTTGGTGTCTCCCATGACCGTATCATCCTTGTAGGAAGTGAATATGGTGCTGCTTGTGTTAAAGGTCCCCCTCCTTCATAGATGAATAATCATGTTTGCCCTGTTCAATAGCGGTTATGGTATTACGGTGAACACCTATCATACGGGATAATTCTTGAATAGAAAGCCCCCTTGCCAGGCGTTTTTTGTGGACTTCTTTCCCTTGTTCTATGAGGAAAGATTGTTTCCACCTTTGTATTTCTTTTGAATTGCTTATCATGAAAATAACTGTAATGCCTGGGGTATAAAATAACCAGCGACGGATAACCGCAAAAAAGGATGGGTTTTTTCATTATTGTCTTTTTTTGTTGGTCTTCTTATAGTATACCCATCATGAATCTTATCAACCTTTCTCTTATTCTCGTAGGCGGGGGTGTGGGTGCCCTTTTTCGTTTTGTGGTGTCCCGCTTTGTATCAGAACGAATTTTCACGGCCTTTCCCCTGGGAACCCTGGTCGTGAATGTGAGTGGTTCCCTGTTAATGGGCTTCTTTTTTACGGTTATCAATAGGGCCGCCCTTTCTCAAAACTATCGTTTCCTGATAACCATTGGGTTTATAGGAGCCTATACCACTTTTTCTACCTATGCGTTAGAAACGGTGACCCTTTTACAAAAGGGACAATATGGGGCCGCCTTCTGGAATTTCTTTCTGAACAATGTGGTAAGTTTTGCAGCCATTGTCCTTGGCATCCTCCTGGCCCAGGCAAACAGAATATAACGGATAAAGAACCTGTATGTGCCGGAAGGGGATAACTTTTGTAAGCCCATTGGCAGAGAATGGTGATATACTAGGGTAAATAAGGCGAGGGGGTAAGCAGTGCATTTTGAAGAAGATGATGTGCTCCTGAGAATTTATCTGGGCGAATCCGACATGTATCATGGGCGGCCCGTGTATGAACAGATAGTTCTTAAGGCACGGGAACTAAAGCTCTCGGGTGCTACGGTTTTACGGGGGATTATGGGCTTTGGTGCCCACAGCCATATGCATTCCGCGGGGATCCTTACCCTTTCGGGGGACCTCCCTATTGTAATTGAAATAGTCGACAAGGAAGAAAAGATAGACATGCTCCTCCCCTTCCTGGATGAAATTATGGGAGAAGGGCTGGTTACGAAAGAATCCATCCATGTGTATCGATACCGGAAGGAGAAATAGTTCTTCCTGAAAAAAAGGCCTTTGGGAATTGGGGATCTCTTCTAACGAAGAAAAGCCTCTGCGAAAATCTCTGCTCGCTGACGCGTTTTCCCGGGGCGCCACCATGCAGCATAAAATCTTGTATTTAGGATAAAGAAAAACAGGACCCCTTCTTTCTTGTTCGAAAAGATAGTTCGGGGTGTATGATGTATTTATTATATTATCAAAATAATATATATTTAAATCATGAATAGAACAGATAGCGTAATCCAACATAAAAAATGGCCCTCTGTCCTATCGGTTGTTTTTGTCGCAATAGTAAGTGTGGGCGGTTATTTTTTCCCTTTCTTGGGGTTTTTGGTGATCATGTTGATAATTCTGGCGGTGGGGCTTAGTTTTCGGTATACCCGTTATTTTTGCGGGAAGGTATGCCCTAATGGCACCTATCTTACGGCGGTTCTGGGGAAGGTTTCCAGAAAGCATCGGCTGCCACCGTGGTTGTATGCGCCAGAGCTTCGGAGAGCCCTTTGTGGGTTTATGTTTTTTTGTATGATAAACCTCATAGCCCGTTTTGGTCAGACATGGGCCCAGATTGGGCGGATTTTTTGGGCTATTTACATTCTCTCGGTAGGTATTAGTTCTCTACTGGGTTTTTTCTTTAAACCTCGCGCCTGGTGTGCCCTTTGCCCCATGGGGACCCTTCAAGAAACCCTGGGATCGATAAAGAAACAATAGGTTCTCTGAGAAAGAAGAGGCTCAATGCAGGGTCTCCAATTGGCACTTGGGAAGAAATCTCTTGCCTAAAGACTCCTTTGCCGGGTAATCTATGGGGTATGAAGTTTTCCCAAACCTTTATTCCGACCCTGCGGGAGGTTCCCGCCGATGCGGTTATTGCCAGCCATGTGTTGATGCTGCGGGCCGCCATGATGCGAAAGTTATCGAATGGTCTTTTTGCGTATTTGCCCCTGGGGCTCCGTTCGTTTCGAAAGGTAGAGCAAATTATTCGGGAAGAAATGGACGCTATTGGGGCCCTGGAGATAAAACCCCCCGTGGTGGTGCCGGGGGAAATATGGAAGGAATCGGGCCGCTGGGATACCATGGGCGAGGCCATGCTCCGGGTAAAAAACCGGCTCGGTGCTGATTTCGTGGTTTCCCCCACCGCAGAAGAGGCCTTTACTGCCCTGGTCCGGGACGAACTGAGCAGTTATCGCCAGCTCCCTCTGACGCTCTATCAGATTAACACTAAATATCGGGATGAAATCCGTCCCCGGTACGGCGTAATGCGGGGCCGGGAATTTACCATGAAGGATGCCTATTCGTTCCACACGAATGAACAAAGCCTGGATGAGGTATACCAGGCCATGGGGCGGGCCTATCGGCGTATATTTAAGCGTTGTGGGCTTACGGTTATCCCCGTAAAGGCTGACACCGGCGCCATGGGGGGAACCGGTTCTGAAGAATTCATGGTGGAAAGCGAGATAGGCGACAATACCCTTATCTTATGCAAAGGATGCGATTACGCGGCAAACGTAGAAAAAGCCACCTGTCAACGGGATTTTACCCTGCGAACGGTGGACGAAGCGAGGTCCCGGGCGGCTACCACGCCCCCCATTGAAAAGATAGAAACCCCTTCGGTACGCACCATCGAAGAACTCTGTTCATTCCTTAAAACCGATGCCACTAAATTTATCAAGACCCTCATATATCGGGCCCTGAATGTGGAACTCGATTTATCAAATGCCCCGGGCTGTGCCCACCTTCAGCCTCATCAGGCTGCGCCCGATGCGCCTAAGACCTATCCCGAGGCGTTCTTTGCGGTGGCTATTCGGGGCGACCTGGATGTAAACGAAACAAAACTGGCGGCAGTGCTCAAGGCCTCGGAAGTGCAACTGGCCAGCGATGGTGATGTGGAGCGCCTTACCGACGCGCCGGTAGGTTTTGCGGGTCCCGTGGGGCTTACCAAAGTACCTGTCGTGATTGATGAGAGTGTTACTGATATGCCCGATGCTATTACCGGAGCCCTCGCGAAGGACCTCCATTATGCCCATGTGGCCTATGGTCGGGATTTTACGGCCTGGCTGGTAGCGGATGTGCGGACAGTAAAGGCCGGCGATTGTTGTGTCCAGTGTGGCGGAACGCTTTACGAAAAGAAAGGGAACGAATTAGGCCATATCTTTAAGCTGGGGTACAAATATACGGTCAGCATGCACGTAACCTACCTGGATGAGGCCGGTAAAAGCCAGATTCCCCTGATGGGCTGTTACGGAATAGGGGTTGATCGAACCCTTGCCTCTATAATCGAAGAACACCACGATGATGATGGTATTATCTGGCCCATGTCGGTGGCGCCCTACCATGTGATTATCGTGCCCATCAAGTATGATGGCCAGGTCCAGACTATTACCGATGAGCTTGCCGCGAATCTTGAAAAAGTAGGGATAGAAGTCCTGGTGGATGATCGGGATGAACGGCCCGGGGTTAAGTTTAAGGATGCGGACCTTATCGGGATTCCTCTGCGGGTGGTGGTGGGCGAAAAGAACCTTCCCAGGGTAGAAGTAAAAATCCGGGGAGAAAAGGAGAATCGCCTCCTAGCCTTTGAGGAAGCCCAGAGCTTCCTGATTGACTATGTACGTTCAGAATTGGCCCGTCTAGCGAACTAAAAGCGAAGAAAAGAGGGGACGGCCCCCTGTGGGGGCGTTACCTTGGGGAAAAATCGCCATTTCCCTGAGGAAAGCCATGGGGCCTCTTTTGAAAGGAGCCGGCGATAGAAAAGAAGGAACCAAATGGTGGAGCCAACGATAGAAAAAAACGATACTGTTCCCACTATCCTTATCGCCGAAGACAGCAAGGTTCAGGCTCAGGCGTTGCGGTCCCTCCTGGAACATCGGGGTTTTCGGGTTTTTGCCGCTGAAAATGGGGCCCGGGCGCTTAAGATTCTGTTCCTTGAACCGGTACATCTGGTAATCAGTGATGTGGTGATGCCTGAAATGGATGGGTATGCCCTCTGCCGGGCTATAAAGAACGATGAAAAACTGCATCACATCCCCGTTATTCTGGTCACTGCCCTTTCTGAGCCAGAAGACATCATTCGGGGTATCGAGAGTGGAGCCGATAGCTTTATCCCCAAGCCATACAAAGAAGAATTCTTATTTGAACGGATTGAAGCCCATCTTCATAGGAAGGTTTTTGACCCGGCGGATCAACAAAATCAGGCATTTACGGTATCTATCGGTGGTACCCAATACCGATTGAATGCGAACAGGGCCCAGCTCTTTAACCTGCTTATTGCAAGTTATGAAGCCTCTTTGTACCGGGCACGGGAGCTAGAACGGATGTATCGGGAACTCCTAGAGGCCCAGCAGCGCATCGCAAGCCTGGAGGGAATCCTTCCCATGTGCAGCAACTGTAAGCGCATCCGGGATGAAAAAGGCCAGTGGTATCCTGTAGAAGAATTTATCGAAGCGAAGGAAGGGCAAAACGTGTCCCATGGACTTTGCCCTGATTGTGCAAAAAAGCTCTTAAGTTCGGAGTCGTAATTCAATAAAAGAAAGCTTTTGATATTTAAATGTTAAAGGGTGGTCTTCTAAAAATAAATAAAGATTGACAGATTAGGCGCTCTGGGGTAACATACTAGTATATTACAAAAGGAGGGTCTATGTATAAACAGAGTTTTGTATGGGTGCTCGGAGGATTGTTAATGATGAGTTGTATGACCACAGAAAAAGAAATTTCTGTCGGAGCGTCCCTTCAAAAAGGCCCGCCAAAACCTCTCCCTGGGGTCTGGCGTGGACTGGACGCCTATGAACTACGGGATGACCTGGCCTTAAAAGATGTGTTTGCTCCCTATTTCCTTATGGGAGCTGCCATCAATGGAATCTCTAATGAGACGGCGTCTATAACCCACGAAGGCATGGCCGCCCTGTTAAAAAAGCATTTCAATAGTACCACCCTGTCCAATTTGATGAAGCCTGTGTACTTGCTCGATGAAGGGGCCACTAAGAAGAATCCCGACGGACTGCCGGTATGTAAATTCGATACGGTGGAACCGGCTTTGCAGTTCTGTAAAGAGAATGCGATTAAAATGCGGGGGCATACGCTGGTCTGGCATGTCCAGACCCCCAGGTGGTTTTTTCATGTAAATTACGATGAGGCAAAACCCCTGGCCGATGCCAGCACCATGGAACGACGCCTGGAAAGCTATATTCAGCAGGTGCTAACCTACACCCAAAAAAAATATCCCGGTGTTATATATTGTTGGGATGTGGTAAACGAGGCTGTAGCGGATGGGGGAGGCCTTAGGGTTGATAGCCCCTGGTACCAGACGATGGGGGCAGGATATATTGAAAAGGCCTTTTTTTACGCCCGAAAATATGCCGATAAGAATGTAGCCCTTTTTTATAACGATTATAATGTTTTTGAACCACCGAAACGCTCTACTATATTGGAAGTAGTGGAATCATTAAAGCAAAAAGGATTAATCGATGGTATTGGTCTTCAGCCTACCGTAGGACTTGAGTATCCTGAATTAGATTCCACAAGCGCTCCGAACAGTTTTAGAAATACGCTGCAGATATTTGCCCGAACGGGTTTACAACTGCAGGTCACGGAACTTAACTTTAAGATTGATGGGCCCATAACGCCCCAACGGTTGCGACAACAGGCCCAGCGCTACCATGAAATGATGTATCTCCTTCTTAAGATGGATACGGATAACGGGGGACCGTGCAATATTACCAGTGTCACCGTTTTTGGCCTCTGTGATGACTATCCTCTGTATAAAGACTTTAAGCAGAACCTCTATTTGTGGGATAAAGACTGCCGTCCCAAAGAAGCCTTTTACGCCTACCTTCAGGCGGGACTCGATTGGAAAGAGAGTCAGCGCAAGTGACAAACAGCCTTTATTTCAAGATTCGACGAGGTGAATAGCCTTATCATGAAGAGAGGAGCCTGGGTACATAAAAACCCGGGCCCAGATTTTTATACCTCTTCTCCCGGTCGGTAGTACAGTCCATCTCCTGCATAGTGAAGCCGGAGTTTCCATGCGTCCTTTACCGCCCGGGCGCAGAGTACTTCCCCTGCCACCACCGCTATCGAACCTATCTGCTGAATTTGCAAAAGCCGGCACTCCAGATAGGCCGCCGCATCGGCGGGAAGGCGAATCTGTACCTTTTCTCCCCTTACCGTAGGAATATCAAAACGGTCATACTTATCCACCGTTTTGCCTGAAACGGAACCGGTCTGTTCCACAAGCTGTTTCTGGTTATACGTAGGAAGGGCCAGGGCAAATTCTTTTTGGTATTCAATGTTAAGAGTAGTTGCGTGGCCAGGGTCGAGCACGAGGAGCACCCGTGAGACGGGCTCATAATCGAGGGGACAGGACCAGGCAATGGGAGCAAGGTTATCGATACCCAGGGCATTCCTGGTACATACAAAGACAATGCCCCCCGGATTAAGGAGGGTATAGGCCTTCTCAGGTGGTATGCTGTGATAATCCATAGGGAAAGTATACAACCATGCAAAAGGGATGTGAATATGTTAAACGGAGAGTCCCCCAGAGGGTGTTGAGGTTACTTCCTCAGGGGAGAGAAGAAGGGGGGTGCGGGTGGGACCCCAAAATATGAGTTTTTACCTCATCATCATTGTTTGTTGATTCTTTCCCCGAGTCGTGGGGTTTTTCCCCTTTTCAAAATCTGACGGCGTTATTCCCAGTTCTTCTTTAAACACTCTATTAAAGGTGCTTTTAGAGGGGAACCCCGCTTCATAGGCGAGCTGGAGGATACTTTTATGCTCTAATGCCCCCTTTTTTACTTCCTCCTGAAAATACGAAAGCCGTTGCTGGTTTAATAATCTTCTAAAGGGAAGACGAAAGGTGTAGTTAATGGCCAGGGAAAGTCTGTTAGGATGCACCGCTAGCTGTTTTGCTAAAAGACGTTCAGAAATAGTGGGATTTTTGAAGATCCCCTGCTGCAGTTTATCCAGGGCCTGCTGGGCTAAATTCTTACACTCTTCTTCGAGGCAAGGAGAAACTCCTTTATACGAAAGGGGAATACCCCCTTCTTCGAGAAAAGCCGGCGAAAGAAGCACCAGAAAGGTAATTCCATATAATAAAAGGGCCATCGTTATGGCGAGAAACAGAAAGGGGAGGATATTCCCTGTGGTAAAATTCGCTGTTGCCTGGGGATGTAACGCTACGTAGGAGAAAAAAAGCAGGGTTATTCCAGAAGTAATGGTGAGCAGCCTTAGCCACAAACGATGAATCGAAGAAAGCCGCCTGCTTCTTTTCCCAAAGGAGAGAATGAGAGCGGCGCTCACATATGAGATGTTGAGCAACACCTTACTGCAGTTAAAAATCATCGCCCAGAGGGGAGGAGTCTTGTAAAATATTTGCTGGATAAATGCCTGGTATGTGTGGTTTGGGGTGAAGAAAATAAAGATTGAAAGACCAACCACACTTATACCGTAGGGAATAAAATGCACCCATAAACCAGGAAGGGTGGTTGTTTCATGTTCTCCGATAGAATAGACCGCCCACAGGAGAAGGGGCCCGAATAAGAAGGGCAGTGTTGTAAGGACCGGCCACAACCATCGATGCTCTGCCATAATCGATGCATTCCAGGTAGGGATGGTACCCAAACGAAGGGAAAAGAATAACACAAGAAGAGCCAGGGCAAAATTCTTAGGGTGTCGATATTTAGTCAAAATAAGCAGAAGAATGAGTACCCCTTGAAATGCCCCCGCAAAAGCTAAGGCAGTAATGAGTATCATACTGACAATTTTAATATGTTCTTTTTTTGTTTTTTAGTCCCATTTTTCATTTTAGGACGACAAAGCATGCCATACGACGTACATTTGTATTCAAAAATTTACAATACAGGAGGTTAATCATGCGATTCGGATGGTTAGTGGTAGGAATAGGCCTTATGGGTATTTTTATGGGAGCCTGTTCGGGAACCCCTGCCTCTTTCTCTATTAGGGTGGGGAATCCCCCCTCCCGGGAAGCAACACCACAAAACACGCAAAATCAAAAGGCCGCTCAGCCGGCAGAAAAACCTGCTTCGCCTGCGGTTGCCCCTGCACAAGCCCAAAAAGATGGTATCATTGTGTTTAATCAAGGCGGACCTCTCCCTGCGGGAGTTACGCCTCCCGAGGAAAATTACCTCCAACCAGAAGAAGTATTAGTCACTTATTATGCTCCGGACCGTTTTGAAGGTACCTATATTTTGGGGAAAATTCTTACCCCTCCCTCAGACAAAACTAAGGGAGAAGCGGAAATCCAGGAATTTTATAGCAATGGGAAATATTGGGTGCCGGGAACGTGGATAATCACCAAAAGTAGACCCGCCGTAGCGGAGGAGTTAAAACCCGACATGCTCGTCCTCTGTGGTAAAAAGGACGGGTATGGTCGCAGGAACTACGATAGCTGGTTTTTAGGGGTAGTTAAAAGCACCGACACCTTGTATAAGGGAGAAGTCACGCTAGAGCGATATCCCCATGACGCATTACCAGTTACTTTCCAGTATAAGGTGGAAAATATACGAATCATTCTGGAACCCCAGCTTAAGTTTAAAAAAGTAGGCTCTAACTACATGAAGGTGCGGTAAAACGACCGGCAAAAAACGATGGGGACAGAAAGTAAGACCCCATCGTTTTAGAAGGGTATTTCTTTAGTTGCCAGGTGAATGCTCCTGCCGGGCCTTCCCGCCGCGGTTCCCAGGGTTTCTGCCAGAGGGGCGGAAAGCCCCCCTTCTGGGGGTCGCCCCTTATCCTGCAAAATAGCGTATCCCCGCTTCAAAAATCCGCTGCTCCTTGTTGCCTGGAATATTCACATGGACAAAGGGGCCGCAGCGCTCCGAATGGCCCATTTTCCCCAGGATTTTGCCGTCAGGGCTGGTAAGTCCTTCGATAGCAAAGGCTGAACCGTTGGGATTCCAGGGCTCTGCCATGGTAGGGCGGCCCTCCTGGTCTACGTAACAGAATGGGACCTGCCCTGCCTGGAACAATGCCGCTCCCATCGATGCTTCCACGGCGAGGCGCCCTTCTCCATGGCTGACGGGAATAGTGTGGATGGTCCCGACGGGTTCTAATGCGAGCCAGGGGGAACGGTTAGACATCACCTTTGTGTAGACCATCCGGGACACATGGCGCCCAATCCGGTTAAAGGTAAGGGTGGGCATGCCTGCCGTGGCGTCCCGGTATTCACCATAGGGCAAAAGACCCACCTTAATCAGGGCCTGAAACCCATTACAAATGCCGATGATAAGCCCATCCTGCTTTTCTAGCAGATAAAGCACCGCCTCTCGTACCAGGGGGGAGCGTAGAGCATTGGCAATGAATTTGCCCGACCCTTCCGGTTCATCACCTGCGCTGAAGCCCCCTGAAAATGCAAGAATCTGGGCTTCTCGGATGGCGGCCGCTAGCTCCCGGCTTGATTCCACCACATCCTGTCGGTCCCGATTGCGGAAGAGGACCTGCTTGGTTCGGGCCCCGGCCCGACGAAAGGCCCGTTCCATGTCCCATTCACAATTTGTCCCCGGAAAAACCGGCAGGACCACCAGCGGTGCAAGCCCCCGCAGGGGATGGGCAGAAAATAGAGGCCCCTGTTGGTTCGACTTTTCCCTCTGCCATAGGGGAAGCTGAAGGGCCTCCGTTTCGCCTGCAGGTTCTACAGCGCTTGCGCCCCCTGAGGTCTGGGGATACACCTGCAACAGAGGATATTCATAGGCCCGTCTGAGACTTTCCAGGGACTCTTCAGCCACGAACCGTTCTGGGTTTTCTTCCTCAGAAAGGGATGCTTCATTGCCGGTATCGAGAATCAGGCGGAACAGGGCTTTAGGGAGGGTGCGTCCCACAACCTTTACGGAGGGGTGTTCCTCCAGAAGAGACTGAACCGCCGAAGCAGGACGTTCAAAGGCGCTCTGATCTATTTCAAGAAGCACCGAACCCTGATACCATCTTGCATCAGGAAGCAAAGCCGCTGCTGCCTGAACCTCCACTCCCGTCATGTTCCCAAAAGCCATAAGGGCAAGGCTTACGAGGACCCCACCGGCCTGGACGGGATAGGCGGCCCTAATCGCCCCCTGAGCGGTAAGGGCCTGAACGAGATCCATGTTCTTGCGAAAACACTCCCATTCATTTTCTGCTGTTTGATACAGCAACACCAGGAGATTCCCTTCTTCCCCCGAAAGAGCGCCGGATCGAACGAGGGATGCCTCGGTGGTCCCCGCCGCAAAGGCCACAAGGGTGGGGGGAACCTCAAGCTCAATGTGATTCCTGGGGTCCCGGTAGGTACCGGACATGCTGTCTTTACCGCCAATGGCGGGAACCCGTAATTCGAGCTGAGCCTCGAGGGCCCCCAACAGGGCTGCCAGGGGCTTCCCCCACTTTTCAGGGGTTTCACAGCGGGGAAAATATTCCTGCAGGGAAAGGCGGGCCTGCCAGGGATTTCCCCCGAGACAGGTAAATTTTGCCAGGGCTTCCCGGATTGCCCCCTTTGCTCCTTCGTAGGGACTTTGTTCCGCCAGATAGGGATCGTATCCAAAGGTGAAAAGACTCGCGGTCCGGCTTTCTTTTTCTAATGAAGGAAGCAGGGCCGCCATACCGCATTCCGGTGTTCCCTGTTCTTTCCCACCCCAGGGGAAAAGAACTGAAGCGGCTCCGATAGATCCATCAAAGCGTTCCTGAAGCCCCCGGCGGCTTCCACTCCGCAGGGACCGCAGTTCCCGTTCAAGGGCGTCGAGTAGGGCCCGGGCGGTGTATGTCCCTGGCTGAGCCCTGAGGAGCCCCTCAGGACGGTCCCAGAAAAGGGGGCTCCCCTGCAAATGTCTGGTTTTCCCTGTCAAAGAGGGAGATATCTGTTCTCCAGATGGGGATTGCTGGAGGCCTGTTGCGGTGGGGGTATGGGGTACCCCCTGCTGCGGAGAATCTGCCGGCGCCGGGCCTTTCCCGGGGCGGGTGGAGGAAGACGCCGGTTGTGGGGAAGATTCTTGTCCTTCCGATCCGGAGCCCGGTGGGACGCGATGCTCCTCTTTCTCTGAGAGAGGAGGGGCGCCCCGTACCCTGGTCGACCGGGGCGCCCCGTTCGTATCAAGGAAGGACCGTTCTATGTCTACAATGGTTTTCCCCTGCCAGTACATCCGAAGGCACGGCTCTGCTGTTACGGTAGCCACCGGTACGGCCAAAAGGTTTTCTGCCGCTGCGGCCTGAATAAAAGGCTCCGTCTGCTCCGGGGCCACTACCACGGCCATCCGTTCCTGAGACTCAGAAATGGCAAGCTCAATCCCGTTCAGGCCTTCGTATTTTTTGGGAACCCGGTCAAGGTCGATGGAAAGGCCCGGGGCCAATTCTCCGATGGCCACCGAGACCCCGCCGGCGCCGAAGTCATTACAGCGCTTTATCATCCGGGTTACTGCCGGATTTCGGAAAAGGCGCTGCAGTTTACGTTCTTCCACGGGGTTTCCCTTCTGGACTTCGGCGCCGGCGGTCTCCACAGAACTATCCGTGTGGGCCCGGGAAGAGCCGGTGGCTCCCCCAATGCCGTCGCGACCGGTCTTCCCTCCCACCAGGAGCACCACATCCCCTGGTTGGGGGTCCTCTCGCCGGACCCATGCCCGGGGAGCCGCCCCAATCACGGCGCCGAGTTCCATTCGTTTCGCAAGAAAGCCGGGATGATAGAATTCCGCTACCTGACCGGTGGCAAGCCCTATCTGGTTCCCATAAGAAGAGTACCCCGCCGCCGCTTCCCGGGCTATCTTCAGTTGGGGGAGCTTCCCTGGAAGGGTTTTCTGCAGGGGTGTCCGGGGATCCCCGCCGCCGCTTATTCGCATCGCCTGATGCACATAAGCCCGCCCTGAAAGGGGATCCCGGATGGCTCCTCCAAGACAGGTGGCGGCCCCCCCGAAGGGTTCTATTTCGGTAGGATGATTGTGGGTTTCGTTCTTAAACATGAGGAGCCAGGGTTCTGCGGTCCCATCGGTAAAGCGGGCGGTTACATGAATAGAGCAGGCGTTGATTTCAGGGGACTCTTCCTGATCCTGGAGCAACCCCTGTTTCTTTAAGTACCGAGCCCCGATGGTGGCTATATCCATTAACGTTGGAGGTCGCCGGGTATCAGCAGCTTCTCCGTACAGTTCTTTTCTAAGTTCCGTATAGCGGTGCCACATGTGCTGGAGTTTTTCGTTTTCCGCTCCTTCACTAAAGGTGACCTCTTCTAAAATGGTAGTGAAGGTGGTGTGTCGACAATGGTCTGACCAATAGGTGTCTAACACCCGTAGTTCCGCCAGGGTAGGATCCCGTTTGATAGAAGAAAAGTACCGTTGACAAAACTGAAGGTCCGCCAGAGACATGGCTAATTCATAACGGGAAAGGACGGCTTTTAGTTCATCATCCTTCATGGTGATAAACCCCACTATTTCAGGCACATCGGATGGTTCGGTTGTCGTTTCATCCAGGGTTGGCGGTAGCTCTAAGGGAGCCTCTCGGGAATCTACCGGATTGATAAGGTATCGCTTTATGGCCCTGAGGGCCTCTGTCGAGAGGGGGCCCTGGGGGCCCCGAAAAACAAAAATTCGGGCGCAGCGAACCCGGGGGCGGACCCCTACGGCAAGTTCTACACATTGTTCTGCCGAATCGGCCCGCTGGTCGTACTGACCCGGGAGGTATTCAATGCCGAACACGCTGGCCCCTTCTGCATGGGGTACCCTTTCTTGAATGAAAAAGGAGTCACACTGGGGTTCCGCAAAGACCAATGAGCAGGCCCTGTGGAAGTCCTCATCCGTAAGGTGTGCCACATCGTACCGATGGAGAATCCGTACTTCCTGGAGCTGGGTTAGTTCAGGGTATTGGACTCCAAGAAAGTGGGCCACATCCTGGCGCAGATGACGGGCTTCTATGTCAAAACCTGATCTTTTTTCGACATATACTCGTTTGATAGGTGTGTCTGCCATGGGTATCCCTCAGGGTTCAAGATCTGTGATGGTTTCACCGATGGTATGGGGCCCGCCTCTGCCGATATACCGGCGTGGCGGATAGCCTGAGTGTACCGGTTTTAGCCGGTAAGGACAAGGGTAGAGCAGAGGGTCTCATTGACAGCGTAACTCATTGCGGGGTATAACACTCCTGTCTGATCCGGTAGCTCAGTAGGATAGAGCAGCTGCCTCCTAAGCAGCAGGTCGGCCGTTCGAATCGGCTCCGGGTCAGTTTTTTCGTTTTGTCTGGTCTCCCTCCCCTTGGGGTAAAAGATAGAAACAAGGTAATCTGTGTTGGTGCAGAATCATCGTGCAGAATGGGGCCATCAATCTAAAAAATCCTCCCATACGTTGCATCGCTTTCTTCTCCCTGATACAATAACCTGTTATGGCAGTGGACGGCGCAAATCCTCTTATTGTTCAAAGTGATGGGACCCTGCTCCTGGATGTGCATGCCGAAAGGGCTGAGGAAGCCCGGGCGGCGATCCTTCCCTTTGCGGAGCTTGAAAAATCCCCTGAGCATATTCATACCTATCGCATCACCCCCCTTTCTTTATGGAATGGGGCAAGCGCCGGCCTTTCTGCGGAAGATGTGGTCACTACCCTGCAGCGCTATTCCCGCTATCCCCTTCCGCCCCAGAGTCTTTTCTTTTATCAGGACCTGATGGCCCGGTATGGGAAACTCCGTCTGCAAAAACCTGAGGATGCTTCATTCCCGCCCGATACGCTTCTCCTGACCTGTGCAGATAGGGCCATCTGGACGGAGCTTGCCGCCTCTCGAAGCCTGGCAAAATACCTTTCTCCCTTGCCGGAACGGCAGGCCTTCTCGTTATCGATGCTCCATCGGGGGGTGGTAAAACAGGAATGCATCCGCCTTCTCTGGCCCGTCTGTGATGAGGCTCCTCTTACCGAGGGGGCCCCGCTGGAGATTGCTTTACGGAATACAAGCCGGGAAGGAAAGCCCTTTGCGCCCCGGGAATACCAGCTTGAAGCCGCCCGGGCCGTTTTAGGGACGGGGGCCCCCGGCAGCGGCTATGGGGTGGTGGTGCTTCCCTGCGGTGCGGGGAAGACCATCGTGGGAATGGTGGTAATGGCCCAGCTTAAAACCAATACCCTTATTCTGACCACCAATGTGGCGGCGGTCCATCAGTGGATTGATGAACTGCTTGATAAGACAAGCCTGACAGAACAGGACATTGCCGAATATACGGGAGACGCAAAACAGGTAGCCCCCGTTACGGTGGCGACCTATCAGATTCTTACCTGGCGACCCCGGAAGGAAGAGGACTTTCCCCATTTTAGGATTTTTCGCCAGCGGCCCTGGGGCCTTATCATCTATGATGAGGTCCACCTGTTGCCTGCGCCGGTTTTTCGGGTCACGGCGGAGCTTCAGGCGGTGCGGCGACTGGGGCTTACGGCCACGTTGGTGCGAGAGGATGGCAACGAAGATAGCGTTTTTAGCCTGGTTGGTCCCAAACGCTACGATGTGCCCTGGAAGGACCTGGAACAACGGGGGTGGATTGCCGAGGCCCGGTGTATCGAAATTCGTATCGATTTGCCCGAAGACCTGCGGATTCCCTACGCCATTGCCCAGGGCCGGGCTAAGTATCGACTGGCCAGTGAAAATCCCTTAAAAATCCCCGCGGTGATGCAGTTGGTGGACAATCATCCAGAGGATTACATCCTTATAATTGGACAGTATATCAGTCAACTCGAAGCCCTCGCCCGGGCCCTGAAGGTGCCCCTTATCACGGGGCAGACCCCCAATAAGGAGCGAGAAGTTCTGTATGAGGCCTTTAAACGGGGGGAACGGCGAATCCTCGTGGTTTCTAAGGTGGCCAATTTTGCTATCGATTTGCCGGATGCTTCCGTGGCTATCCAGGTCTCCGGTTCCTTTGGTTCCCGACAGGAAGAGGCCCAACGGCTGGGGCGCATCCTGCGGCCCAAGCAACGGAACGCCTATTTTTACAGCCTTGTTTCTCGTTATACGGTGGAAGAAGAATATGCCGCTCATCGCCAGCAATTCTTAACAGAGCAGGGGTATCGTTATTCAATCCAGTACTGGTCCGAAGAAGAACTGACCTATCTGGGGACTCCAGGTTTTCAACCCATTCCGGGGCAGGGGCAAACAGAGCAAAAGCGCCGCACAAAGGGCGCCGAACTGAAGACGGGTACAGAATCCCCTGTTTCTGCGTCATCCCACGGGGTTTCTCATGGCTGAACAGGCTTCATGGAACTACTCGTTCCCTTCTGTAGAAAAATGGAAAGAGGCTCTCCTGGCGTTACCGGATGGGACCTTTTTGCAACTTATCCGGGCCTATCTGGGTCCCGTCAAAACCCCCTATAATAAGTCCCGGCTGGTGGAAGACCTTCAGAGTTTTTTAAGCCAGGATGAGGTACAACGGGCGGTAGAAATTTATCTGGATCCCTTTGATTGGCAGTGTGTGGCGGCGATTCTGTTCCTGGGTGAACCGGAGCTGGCCGATGTGCTCTACTTTTTTGAGGCCGAATATTCCCTGGGCATACTACACGAACGGCTCGTGAACCTGGAAGAACGGCTTATTGTGTTTCGATGTACCGATGAGGGGGGGGCGCGACTTGCGGTGAATCCCCTTTTTCGTTCGATTATAGAGAAGCGTCTGAGCCCGGCTCTGCTCTTTTCTTCCTCTGGGGATACACAAAAAATCCCTCCAGAGTCTGGTTCGGCCCCTCGGAATATTGGTTCTTTGCCGTCATCACGCTTCACTGCAAAAGAGGATTCCGCTGCCCAAGCGGTACGGGAAGGATTCGGCGGAAATGAACCTGGGTGTCCAGGCCCTGTTTTTGTTCCCTGGACGGATCTTACATTTGGGGCCCTCCTGGTGTTTCTGTGGCATGGGGAGGATCTCTTTAAAAAGGACGGAACCTTTACCAAAAAGGCCCTTGCGCAGGTAAGCCGGTTGTTTCCTCAGCGGGATGTAGCCCGGGAAATTCTTCCTATGATTGGGGCCTGCGAGGCCCTGGGGCTCCTTTCTCTGGAAGAGGGCGTTCTTTCCTGGAACGAGCCGGCCTTAGAAGAATTTGCTCGTCTTGAAAGCCCTCTCCGTTTAAGTTACCTCATCGTGGGACTGTGGCTCCGAAAGGAGGAAAAACCTTCTTTTTTTGAGCGCCGTCGTCGTTTTCACTATTTGCTTCAGGTACTCCTTTCGTTTTTAAAAGCCCTTTCAGAGAATCGAAATTATTCTTCCCGGGACCTCCGCAAGGTGCTCATTCTCGTAGAAAGGACGGTGCAACGAAGGGAGCGTCGCTGGGGCACAAACCCCCAGGAACCCCATCCTTTTTCCCGTCGTTCGGATTCATTGTGGGAGTACCTTGCCTGGTTTGGGTTTCTCTTGCCTGAAGGATCGGGGCAGTGGCGGCGGGTACACATGCTTTCTTCCTCAGAGGGGGAAAGAAAAATCCATGTTGAATCCGTCCAGAGCATCGTGGTGTTTCCTGGGATTACCTTCGCAGAATTCCTGAGTCTGGGGCGTTTCTGTCGCCTGGTGGGGATAGACCGGACATTCCATTTTGAACTTAACCGGGATGATGTGATACGGGCCTTTGATAGGGGCTGGAGCGCCACGGATATTAAAGAATTTCTGCGCCGCCTGTGCGACTATCCCATACCTGAAAACCTTTCGTATCTTCTGGATGAATGGGAGCGGCGCTATTACAGTGTGATGATTCATCAGGGGCCCGTGCTGGTTCTTGGAAAGGACCGGCAGTACCTGGCCGAAACAGAGCCGCTTAAATCGTATGTTTGGCGAGCCCTTGCGCCAGGGGTCTATCTTTTGAATGTGCGGGATCCTGCTCCGGTGCAGGGTGCCCTTAAAGCGGCGGGGGTAGATATTATCGCCCAGCCACCCCACCCTGAAAACGGTCCTGGTGGAGGCTTCCCGCTTTCTTCTATTAAGAAGATCCCCCAGGATAAAGAAAATGGCCCCCATTCTTCAAACAGGGGATGGCATTTTTTCCCCCTTCCCTCAACCGTGCCGGTAGTTCCCTTGGGGGAAGGGATGGGGGAGCCCCTGGTACAGGATGATACCAAAGACGAAGCGGCTCGCCTTCGTACAGGGTTGCAAGAAAAATTGGCCGAACTCTCCCTTGCCCCCGAGCAGGAAGAGGAATTTCGCAACCGGATAGAGCGCCGCATTATCCTTACCGAGGGCCAACTCATCCCCCAATCGGTTCGCTATGAACGGCTTGAGGCCCGGGGGCTTGACTATGTCGGTAAGGTCCGCCTGGTAGAACAGGCCCTTACCCATCATTCGTTATTGGAGGTACTCTGTCGGGGCCCCCATGGAGAGCCCCTTAAGTATGTAGGAGAGCCAAAAGCCTTAGAAAAAAAGCCCAGCGAGTTGTTTCTTGTTTTAAAAACCCATCCCCAGGGGGAGGAAAAATCTATCTCCCTGGGTAAAATAAGTTATATGCGAAGAATAAAGACATCACTTTTTGAGGAATCTTAAGAGGGGAGGCAGCTATGCCATTGTATCCATATCCTGGGCCGTCACAAAACGGCGGCCCCCATCAGGCTAAACTGGCGGTTCTTATCGATGCGGATAATACTCAGCCCGCCATTATTGAGGGGTTGTTGAATGAGGTGGCCAAGTATGGGGTGGCCAGCGTAAAGCGAATTTATGGGGATTGGACGAGTAATAACCTGCGTTCCTGGAAGGATAAACTCCTAGAGTATGCCATCCAGCCGATTCAACAGTTTTCGTATACCACCGGTAAGAATGCCACCGACAGCGCCATGATTATTGACGCCATGGACCTTTTGTATACCGAAAAGCTGGACGGGTTTTGCATCGTGTCCAGTGATTCGGATTTTACCCGTTTAGCGGCCCGCATTCGGGAAAGTGGGCTTATTGTCTATGGCTTTGGGGAAAAGAAGACCCCCAAGGCCTTTGTTGCAGCCTGTGACAAGTTTATTTATACGGAAATCCTTAAGGAACAGCAAGAAGAAGAGGATGAACTGGAATCGAAGCCAGCCCCAAAGCCAGGGCGAGATATAAAGGGTGATCGCCGTCTTATCTCGTTGCTCCGGAATGCGGTGGAAGACCTGGCGGATGAATCGGGCTGGGCCTATCTGGGGTCGGTGGGACAGAGTATCACCAATCGGTCCAGTGAATTTGACCCCCGCAACTATGGCTTTAAGAAACTGGGAGATCTGTTCCGGGCCCTTCCTCAATTTGAAATTGATGAACGACCCCAGGAAAATGGGCCGGGCCGCCAGGTGTACATCCGCTGGAAACGGCGAACGGACAAACGGTAGGGGCTTTTTATATTTGGTCTTCCCGGCGGGGGCGGGTCTTTTCTGCTTCCTGGTGCATCTGTTCAAGCATGTCCATGATCGCATCCACGGTGGCCTGCTTTTTGTCGGCCCCGTGCACTAGTTCTGCTTTGTGCTGGGCCTGTTCTCGAAAATCGTGGCATCGGATGACCGGTCCCGCGGTAATTTTCACCACATCCTGGCACACCAGGTCTTCGGCCATGTCCCCCGGTTGAATACGGAGTACATTCCCGTTAATGGCGATGGGGCAAAAATAATCGAAGGATTTGATGTAGGAGTCAATTTCCCGGACCCCCCGCTTGCTTTCTGGATCCCAGGGGCGATAGCGGGTTCCTGCGGGAAAAACGAGAATCAATTTTCCTTCCTTTTTTACTTTGTTTAATGTTTTCATCGCTGCCCGGTTAATGGCATTGCTTCGGGCAATTTCTTCCCGGTCCTTTTCGGGGTCAAGCCCTGCTAAAGAGCGACTCGGATAAATCACGATTCGCGTGTAGGCTTCGGTAAAGGCAGTAACGATAGGGTTGGATTCGTTTAGTTTGAGCCCCGCAATTGCCACAATGGCGTCGGCAATTTCTGCGCCCCTTTCGCTGTTTTTCCTTAAGAGATAGCTTATGACGGGTAAATCAAAATTACTGTAATGTTCTACCAAAAGAAGACAGGACGCTCCTTCCTTGGCCTTTTGGAGCAGTTCTTCTAGGTGTTCAAACCCATCTATTCCTGATTCGGGAAGTACCAGTTCATCCAAGATTCCATCTATATAGGGTAATAGCTCTTTATTTGCAATTTGATACACATTGTGTTCCGTAACCACTAATTGAAGATGGGCTTTTCCCACCATTTCCATGATTCGATTCCGATAGACATGACTGATTGGTTTCATAAAACCATAGTATAACGGCGAGTAAGAATCTCTGTCAATTGCGACAAACTATATATAAATGTCATTTATATACAAAAAAGTGTATATTTTTACAAAATAGACGCCTAAAATAGTTGCCTAAATAGGGGGAGCGGTGTATATATATTGAGTCATAGTAGAAGGGGGCTATTCTGGCCTCTTCTAGATTGTTTCAAGGAGGAAGCGGGTATGAAAAGATCGATTTTCTTTGGTGCCCTCGGTGTATTGGCATTGGCCCTTGTGGTAACCGCCTGTGGTCCAACTGCCGATAAGGCTGAATTTATCGTGAATAATGCGGCGGAGCCACAAACGCTTGATCCCTCTCTTATTCAGGGGGTTCCCGAGCATCGGATATACATGGCTCTCTTTGAAGGGCTTACTATTTATGATCCTAAAACATCAAAGGCTATTCCCGGTATTGCCGAATCCTGGACGATAAGCGAGGACGGAACGGTTGTAACCTTTAAGCTTCGTAAGAGTCAGTGGTCCGATGGAACTCCCCTTACGGCAAAGCATTTTGTCGATGGATGGATTCGGACGCTTAAGCCTGAAACGGCGGCAGAATATGCTTATATGATGTATATCATAAAGGGAGCGGAAGAATTTAACCAGGGTAAAACCACTGATCCTGCTACGGTGGGGGTAAAGGCCCTGGATGATTATACCCTGCAGGTAACCCTTGTGGGCCCTGCCGCGTATTTTGTAGATATGACGCCCCATTATGTGTTTTCTCCCCTGCCCATGCATGTGATTGAAAAGTATGGTGATCAGTGGGTAAAACCGGGAAACTTTGTGGGTAATGGTCCCTTTGTGCTTAAGGAATGGAAGCCCCAGGATTACATCTTTGTGGTAAAAAATCCTAAATATTGGGATATGCCAAGAATGTGAAGCTCAATTCGCTTAAGATCGTGGCTGTGACGGACGAAAAAACATCCTATAATATGTTCCTGAAGGGAGAAATCGACTGGGATACTCAGATTCCCACGGATCTGATTGATGAAGTAAAGCTTCAGCCCTACTATCAGGTAAATCCGCAGCTTGCCACGTATTATTACTGCTTTAACAATCAACGGGCCCCCTTCAATAACCCCCTCGTACGAAAGGCCCTTGCAGCAGCGGTAGATAAAAAAGCCCTGGTAGAAAAAGTTACTAAGGGAGGCCAGATCCCCACCGATGCCTTTACGCCTGCCATGCCTGGTTTTACTCCTCAGCCAGGGGTTGGTTACGATGTGGCGAAGGCAAAGGAATATCTTGCTCAGGCGGGATATCCAGATGGAAAGGGATTCCCTGTATTTACCATCCTGTATAACACTAACGAAGGACACAAGAAGATTGCCGAGTTTATCCAGGAACAGTGGAAAAATAACCTCGGGATTACCTGCAATCTTAAGAATGAAGAGTGGAAAACCTTCCTGGACACTCGTTCTAATTCTCATAACTTCGACGTAGCTCGCCATGGATGGGTGGCAGACTATATGGATCCCTCTAACTTCCTGGAACTCTTTATCACCGGTGGCGGTAATAACGATGGGCTTTACTCTAATCCACGATTTGACGAACTGGTAAAGAAAGCCGCTACCATGCCTGAGGGAGCAGAACGGAACAATGTTCTTATGGAAGCGGAAAAAATCTTTGCCGAAGACCAGGCTATGCTGCCTCTCTATTGGTATACCGATCTCGATCTTATCGATCTCTCTAAGTGGGATGGATGGTATGGGAATCCCCTTGGAGTTCATCACTGGAAATATATTTCCCGCAAGAAATAAGATTAAGAATGAATAAAATAATAGGGCTCTGTTAGAGGGACCCAACCAAAGGGGGCAACAGCCCCCTTTGTTATTTCTTTGATAGACCCTCTTGCTGTGAAAAAATCATCTCCGAGAAAAAAGATTTTTCAGAGCAAGTGGGTTTATAGAACCCGGTAACTTTATTGTGGAGGAAAGGATGCTTCGTTTTATCATCCGAAGGTTGCTGAGTATTATCCCAACGATGTTTGTTATCGTTACCCTCAGCTTTTTTCTTATCCGCTTTGCTCCAGGGGGACCCTTTTCTTCGGAAAAGAAGATCCCTGAGCAGGTGTTACAGAATATCCTAAAAAAATATCATATGGATTGGCCCCTTTATAAACAGTATGGTTATTATTTGTATGACCTTTTGCATGGTGATTTAGGACCTTCGTTTCGATACCAAGATCAGACGGTAAACGAACTGATTGCAGCCACCATGCCCGTTTCTATTACGTTGGGAACCCTTTCTTTGGGCTTGGCCGTGATTCTGGGGCTCCTTGCGGGGATCATCTCTGCCCTCAGGCAAAATCGTCTTTCTGATTACATCGCCATGTCCTTTGCAGTGATTGGTATCACGGTTCCCCTTTTTGTGATTGGTCCGGTTCTGCAACTGGTTTTTGCCATGCAATTAAATTGGCTTCCCGCTTCAGGCTGGCTTAATACTCGGGCAGGTTGGAAAACCCTAATTCTTCCTATGATCACCCTCGCATTCCCTTACTTTGCCTATATTGCCCGGCTTTCCCGTGGATCTATCCTCGAAGTGCTCCGTTCTGATTATATCCGTACGGCCAGAGCAAAGGGCCTCGCCGAGCCAGTAGTGATTTTTAAACACGTGCTTAAAGGCGCGTTGCTCCCCGTGGTTTCTTATCTGGGACCGGCCTTCTCGGGGATCATTACAGGGTCTGTAGTGGTGGAACAGGTCTTTAAGGTCCCCGGCGTGGGACAAATATTTATTCAATCGGCCCTTAATCGGGATTATACCCTTATCATGGGAGATATCATTATATATTCCCTTATTCTGGTGATTATGAACTTTGTAGTGGATATCGTATATGGCCTTCTGGATCCCCGGATAGCCTACAAATAGGAGTTACTGCGGTGGCGAACAAAAATTCTCATGTGGTCAATGAATTTAATCAACAGGTAAAACCCGTTTCCCTGTGGTACGATGCCTGGAAGCGACTACAAAAAAATCGTTTAGCCCTATTAGGGCTATATGTGGTGCTTTTATATCTCTTTATATCCCTTTTTGCACCAATCCTTCCGTTGTATGGCCCCAATGATCAAAATTTGTTGCATGCCAATTTACCCCCTTCTTTTTCCCCCGCTGGGGAACTGGCCCTTAAGAAAGTAGAGACTCGGATTCAACAACTGGAAACAGTTTTACAGCGTCAAGATCGGGAGGATCTTAAAAAAGAACTAGAATATCAAAAGACAGAACTCCAATTGTTGCGAGAAACGGTAGCTCATGATCCTGTGCATAAGCGGGTGTATATTTTAGGAACCGATTACTTGGGCCGCGATATGCTTGCCCGTATTATTTACGGCGGACGGATCTCGATCGGGATCGGTATTGTGGGAACCATTACGGCGGTACTTATTGGTATTGTGATTGGAGCAATTTCTGGATATGCCGGCGGCTGGGTCGATAATCTCCTTATGCGTTTTGTGGATGTTCTCTATGGGCTTCCGTATATGCTTATTGTCATTATTTTAATGTCCCTGGTTAAGGACAATGAGAATTCCATTTTTATTCTCTTTATTGCTATTGCAATGGTTTCATGGCTTACCATCGCCCGGGTGGTACGGGGGCAAATTATCAGTTTAAAGAATTCCGAATTTGTGGAAGCCGCCCGTTCTATGGGGGCAAGCCAGGGGCGGATCATCTTCAGGCACCTGTTACCGAATACCTTGGGGGTCATTATTATCTTTGCTACCCTTCAGATGCCCAGTTTTATCATGAATGAGTCCTTCCTTTCTTTCCTGGGGCTTGGTGTTTCTGCTCCGGCGGCTTCCTGGGGAACCCTCGTAGCCGATGGCGTAAAAGGCATGGAACTGTATCCGTGGCGACTTTTGTTCCCTGCTATTGCGATGACCATATTTCTTTTTGCGATGAACTTTTTGGGTGATGGACTTAGAGACGCCCTGGATCCCCAGAGCAAGAACCGGACCTGAAGTTCGATGGAGACATACGATGACCGATGAAGTAATACTACAGGTAAAGGACTTAAAAACCTATTTTTATGTGGATGAAGGTATAGTAAAGGCCGTTGATGGGGTTTCTTTTAATCTGCGGCAGGGAGAAACTATTGGTTTGGTGGGAGAGTCTGGTTCGGGCAAAAGCGTGACCAATCTTTCTATCATGAATTTGGTGCCCTTCCCCCCGGGGAAAATTATGGGGGGAGAGGTTTTGTATCGGGGGCAGGATCTCTTGAAAATGAGTCCCCGGGAAATTCGAAAAATCCGGGGCAATAAGATTTCTATGATTTTCCAGGACCCCATGACAAGCTTAAATCCCTTCTTAAAAATTTCTACCCAGATGGTAGAAACCTTACGGTTGCACCAGGGGCTCTCAAAAAAAGATGCCCTGGATAAGGCTATCGAGATGTTGAAGCTTGCGGGGATCCCTTCGCCAGAAAAACGGATTGATAACTATCCCCACCAGTTTTCGGGAGGGATGCGGCAGCGGGTAATGATAGCCATGGCTCTTTCCTGTAATCCCGATATTCTTATCGCCGATGAGCCTACCAGCGCCCTGGATGTGACTATCCAGGCCCAAATCCTCGACTTAATTCGGGAGTTAACGAGCCGTTTAGGAACGGCGGTTATCATGATTACCCATTCGTTGGGCGTGGTGGCAGGTCTTTGCGATACCGTATGTGTTATGTACGCAGGGCGTATTGTGGAACAGGGCCCGGTGGATGAGATTTTTGCTAATCCTAAACACCCGTATACCCAAGGCCTGATTCGCTCGGTCCCACGGCTTGATACGGTGGCTCATGAACGACTCCAATCTATTCAGGGACAACCCCCTAACGTCATAGACTTGCCGGAATGTTGCCCCTTCTATCCCCGGTGTGAGTTTGCAATGGAACAATGCAAGGTAAAATATCCACCGGCTGTCTCAGTAGGAACAGAGCATACGGCGTCGTGCTGGCTATATGAGGAGAATCGAGCATGAATCACGGTACAACCATACTAGAAGTACGGGACTTAAAGCTCCACTTTCCAACCGGAGGGGGGCCCTTTAGTTCTCATAAGGGGTTTATCCGGGCGGTGGATGGAATTAGTTTTTCAGTAAAAAAAGGGGAGACCCTTGGCCTGGTAGGTGAATCGGGGTGTGGGAAGTCCACAACAGCCCGAGCGGTGGCCCAGCTGTATCGTCCTACGGCGGGACAGGTAATCTTTCATGGCCAGGATCTCACAAAACTTTCTGCCAAGGGGCTTCTTAAGGCCCGCAAGAATATGCAGATGGTTTTTCAGGACCCCTATGCATCGTTGAATCCCCGCATGACCAGCGGGGAGATTATCATGGAGCCCCTGAGGATTTATCAGAATCGGGGCCTTATTTCCATGACAAAGCAGGAAATGGTTGAACGGGTGGAATTCCTTATGGAGAAGGTGGGACTTTCTCGTTTCTTCAGGAATCGCTATCCCCATGAGTTTTCTGGTGGACAACGGCAGCGGATAGGGATTGCCCGGGCGTTGGCCCTGAATCCGGATCTTATTCTCGCGGACGAACCGGTTTCTGCTCTGGATGTGTCGATTCAGGCCCAAATTCTCAACCTGTTTAAAGATCTCCAGCAAGAATTGGGACTTACCTATCTTTTTATTGCCCATGACCTCGCGGTGGTTCGCTATATTTCTCACCGGATTGCGGTAATGTATCTGGGGGTAATTGTAGAACTTGCGGATAGCAGGGCCCTTTTTGAAAAACCCCTTCATCCTTATACTCAGGCTCTCCTTTCAGCGGCTCCTGTGCCAGACCCGCAGGTGGAACGAAAACGAAAGCGAATTCTGTTATCAGGGGATGTGCCTTCTCCGGATAAAGAACGGTTTGGGTGTTATTTTTATGATCGCTGTCCCCGTCGCATGGAAAAGTGCCGGAATGCTATTCCCCAGTTAGTATCCGTAGACGAACACCACCAGGTGGCCTGTTTCTTGTATCATGATGCGGTTGTAAGAAAAGATGAGCATAATATAACAAAAAAATGAAAAACGTTGAAAATTTTTCTGTTTTATGTGCTTGACCTTTTTCCTAAAAGTTGCTATCTTATAGCCAGTTCCTGGCGATGCGTGATGGCACCAGGTTGTACATCTAGTCGCTTCTAGCGACCGATCGAATCCCCGCACCATATTCGATCGTCCATGGCGCAGCCAGGCGTGGCCTTCCGGGTTTTCTCACCTCCTTTTCCCGGAAGGCTTTTTTTGTTTTTTGCGATGATCCCCTTAGCGAGCCCTTTTTCATGTGATGAACTGGAAAAACAGAAGGGGCAAATTTTGACTATAGCAGTAAAATTTATAGCTTAATCCGCACCATTCAAGATTGACAAATTCACAATATATGTTACATTTAACTGAAATATGGTGGTAAGCCCTGAAAACTGAGTGTGCTGCATCCCGTATCTTTGGGCTCACTCCATAGAACTTTTCTTTTAAGGAGCCTCGTATGAGCCTTCAGTTAGAGCGAACCCTGCCCCTCATGTTTAAAGCTCGGGCAGAAAAGATGCCCCAGATTGTTGCCCAGTATGCTAAAGATGAAAAGGGGGTGTTTCAACCTAAAACCTATGCGGAGATGTATGAAGAGGTCTGTGAGATTGCCAGTGGCCTCCTCGAAATAGGGGTTCAACGGGGGGATCATGTAGGACTCATTTCGGATAACCGGCAGGAATGGCTTGTTACCGATTTTGCCATTCTTTCTCTTGGTGCGGCCGACGTACCCCGGGGCTGCGATTCCACAGACGCTGAAATTGCCTATATCCTGAGTTTTTCCGATTGTAAGGTGAGTTTTGCGGAAAATCAAAAACAGGTGGAAAAGATCCTGGTGAAAAAGGAGGGAATTCCGCTCCTCACCATTCTTATCACCTATGATCGAGTTTCAGAAGAAACGATCCAGGCCGCCAAAACAAAGGGTGTTCGGTTATATCATTACAGTGAAATTCGTTCTATAGGAAAAGAGCGACGTAAAAATAAACCCGGTGAGATAGAAGCGGAAATGGAAAAGGGCCAGCGGGACGACCTGGCGACGATTATTTATACCTCTGGTACGACAGGAGAACCTAAGGGGGTCATGCTAAGTCATGGCAATTTCCTCCATCAATTACCAAGCCTTCCGCTCATTGTGGATCTTAGACCTGGGCAGGTGTGGCTATCGGTGTTACCGGTGTGGCACAGCTTTGAACGGATCATGCAGTACGTGGCCCCCTGTTTTAATACGGCCATTGCCTACTCAAAACCGGTGGGCTCCATCATGCTGGCCGATTTTCAAGCGGTACGCCCCCACTGGATGGCTAGTGTCCCTCGAATCTGGGAATCGGTGCGGGACGGTATCTATCGGAATATTAAGCAGCAAGGGGGTATTAAAAAGCATCTCTTTGATTTCTTTGTGGCTGTGGGCACTGCCCACGCCTATATGCGGAACCTTACCTTTGGATTACTCCCTAATTTCCATGGAAGGATTAGAGCCTTAGACACTCTTATCGGTGTTATCCCCTGGCTCCTTTTAACTCCTTTTAAAGCGCTGGGGAATGTCTTAGTTTTTAACAAGATAAAGGCCAAGTTGGGAGGGCGTTTCCAGGCGGGTATTTCAGGAGGTGGCGCCCTTCCGGCCCAGGTAGATAGTTTCTTTAGCGCCGTGGGGATTCTCCTGCTTGAAGGATATGGACTTACAGAAACGGCCCCGGTGGTGGCAGTTCGGCGGTCCAGCAAACCCCGTCCTGGCTGTGTGGGGCAGATCATTCTGGATACGGAAGTAAAAGTTGTAGATGAAGAAGGACGTAGCCTTCCCCCGGGACACAAGGGGCTTATCATGGTGCGGGGTGGTCAGGTTATGAAGGGCTACTATAAGAAACCCGAGGCCACCGCAAAGGTGCTTTCCCCTGATGGGTGGCTTAATACGGGTGACCTGGGGATGCTGACCTACGATAACGAAATTAAGATAACCGGTCGGGCAAAGGACACCATCGTTCTCCGGGGAGGAGAAAACGTAGAACCCGCCCCCATAGAAGAAAAACTGCGGGAAAGCCAATGGATTGCCCAGTGTATGGTGGTTGGGCAGGACCAAAGGTATCTGGCGGCCCTCATTGTTCCCAAACAGGATGCCATCATGGCTTTTGCGCAGGAAAACAATATTCCCATTGTGGATTACGAAACCCTCTTACAACAGCCAGAAATATACGAACTTGTGGCTAACGATGTGGCAGACCTGGTAAGCCCCCGGAATGGGTTTAAACCCTTTGAGCGGGTGTTTAAGTTCACTTTGCTTCCCAAACCCTTTGAGGTAGGGCGAGAACTATCCCATAAACAGGAACTGATGCGTCATAAGGTAGTAGAGCTCTATGCAAAAGAAATAGCTGCCATGTTTGAGTCCTGATTACCAGATTGTGCCAGGGGTGGCCCCTGGCACAAAAACGAAGAAAGGCCGTTTTCAAATATCTCAAAAATTTCTAAAATCTCTAATAAGTCTTGTTTTTTAGAGGAAGTATCATATAGTATAAGGTATGGTTGACGAGAGTAAACGGCCCCACGTCTTGATTGTCGATGATGTTGTAGACAATGTGCGCCTTATCCATCATGCATTAAAAGAAGAGCCCTATTCTTTTGGAATTGCCGCATCGGTAGAAGAGCTTTTTATGCACCTGGAAAAGCGTATCCCTACCCTTATTTTGTTAGATGTGATGCTCCCCGATGGGGATGGTTTTGAGGCCGCCCGAAGAATCCTGGAACGGGAAGAATGGCAGGATATCCCTATTCTGTTTATTACCGCCCGTTCTGAACAGGAGGATATTCTTCGAGGATTTCAGTCGGGAGGAGTAGACTATATCACTAAACCCTTTGATAATAATGAGGTCCGTGCCCGGGTCCGGACCCATATACGATTGCGGCAGGCAATCGAAAAAGAACGTCTCCTTAATCGGGAGCTACAGGCTGCTATTGCCCGTATCCGTAAGTTGGAGGGGATAATTCCTATTTGCTCCCATTGTAAGAAAATTCGGGATGATGCGGGATACTGGACCCAGGTGGAAAAATATATTTCTGAACATACGGGGGTTATGTTTTCTCATAGTCTTTGTCCGGAATGTGCCGCTAAATTCTTCCCCCAGGACGTGTTGACCGATGAACCAGTGGCTACAAATACAAAAGGGTAAGACGAAAAAAAGGCATGTTGGATTAATAGGATTACTTTTCTTCTTTCAGGTGCTATACCCTGCGCAAGGAGGGGATTTACTTTTTCAGCGGATTGGTCGTGAGCAGGGCCTTCCCCATGAAGGAATTTCGAGTATTGTCCAGGATTCTCGGGGCTTTTTATGGTTTGGAACGAAAAATGGTCTTGCTCGCTATGATGGATATCAGTTTTTGGTGTTTCAAAACGAACCCTTTGAGCTTAATTCTCTTCCTCATAATCAGATCCAGACCATGTACCTTGATAAAAAAGAGGATATTCTCTGGATAGGCACCTATAAAGGACTTGCGCGTTTTGATATTAAAAACCGGAAGTTTACTTCCTATGTACGGGATGCCACCCGAAAGGATAGTCTCCCTCATGATATTGTAACGGCGATTACCCGGGATTCTCTGGGACGTTTATGGGTTGGAACCCTTGGGGGCCTTGCGATTCTTGAAGAAACTACCGGTTCTTTTCGGCCTTACGGGGAAGAACTTCCCCATCCTTCCATCCGGGCAATACAGGAAGGCCCTGATCACAGCCTCTGGGTTGGTACCTATGGGGGGCTTTTGAGGATTTTCCCTGATGGCCGTAGCCGGGTGTATCGTAAAGGAAAGGCCCAGCAGGGAACGGCTATCCTGCCCGCCGACTCGGTGATGGTTATCCAATTTGATAAGAATGGAACCCTCTGGTTGGGTAACTGGGGTGGGGGGCTTCTTCGCTTTGATTACATACACGAAAAAGTAGAAGTCTACCCTTTCCCAAATAATCAAATTTATGTTTTGGAAGTTTCAGACCCGGAGAAAATATATGTGGGAAGTTGGGGTGGGGGCCTTTATGTATTTGATAAGGCAACTCATACATATCAAACCTATCTCCCCGATCCAGAAAATAAGTATAGTCTTTCCCATCCTGTAGTGTATTCCCTGTATCGGGATAACTCTGGGCTTCTGTGGGTAGGAACGAACGGGGGTGGTCTTAATAAAACGGATCCCCGCCGAATCCCCCTTGAGATATTTCAACACAACCCAAAAGATGGAGCCTCCCTTGCGGCGGGTACAGTTTCCGCCATTTGTGAAGACCGTCGGGGTACCCTGTGGGTTGGTACCTTGAATGGCGGGGTTTCCCGGCGAGATAAGGGGAAAGAGCTATTTATTCATTATACAGACAGGAGTGATGAACGCCACCGAATTACCCATAATATGGTTAACGCCATTGTGGAAGATTATAGTGGGGCCCTGTGGATTGGTACGAATGAGGGCCTTAACCGTATCGATCCCCTCTCAGGGCAGATTGAGCGCCTGGACTTCGTGATGGATCGGCAAACGAATCCGATTCAAGATCCTACGGTGTATGCCCTGTATGCGGATCCCAGGGGATATCTGTATGTAGGGTATTTTCGGGAAGGCTTAGAACGCTGGAACCTTAAGACAGGAGAACGACAACGGTATGTTCATGACCCGGAGAATCCCGCAAGTTTGAGTAACAATCTGGTGTATGTGATTTACGAAGATTCCCGGGGTCGTATCTGGGTGGGAACCGGCGGCGGCCTGAATCGTCTTAATCCAGAAAAGGGTGATTTTGTCCGGTATGTCCATAATCCACGGGATCCTACGTCGCTTCCCGCAGACCCTGTTCGGTGTATCCTGGAAGATTCCCGGGGGCGAATATGGGTGGGGACCGCCTTTGGGGGGCTTTCTCTTCTGGATGAAAAAAGCGGCACCTTTCGGACCATCTCTAAAAAAGAGGGACTCAGTGATAGCTCGGTCCTGGCAATACAAGAAGATAAAGAGGGATACCTCTGGCTTGCTACCGCCTATGGCCTTAACCTGTATCATCCGGATACGGGCTTCCTTGTTCATCTTGAAATGCTCGATGGACTCCAGGATATGGAGTTTAGCGCAGCCTCTTTTAAAAACAAAGAGGGAACCCTCTTTTTTGGAGGGCCCGGGGGGCTTAATGTTATTCGCGAATTTTCCTATCGGTGGGATAAGGGGAACTTCCCTATTCGGTTAACGAATGTAAAAGTTTTGGGGTCCCCCTATAGGATTTCCCAGGATTCTGCTTTCCTGGAAGAGATACTTCTTTCCCCCGAGGAAAATCTCATTGAATTGGAATTTGCAACCCTTCAGTATAATACCCCTGTGGATATCCGCTATCAGTATCGATTGGATGGTATAGATCCTGACTGGGTAGATGCGGGGAACCGGCGCTTTGCCCTGTACTCAAACCTTCGGGGAGGACGCTATCTGTTTCAGGTCCGGACCTCTATTGGTGGAGGAGAATGGAGTAAGGCTCTTCTTTCTATCCCTATTATTAAGACTCCTTATTTCTGGGAGACTCCGGCCGCATATATATTTTATGTGATAACCTTTTTGGGAATCCTGTTTTTAGTGGGGTGGTGGTCTGCCCAGTTCCAGCGAATTCGACTTCAAGAAGAAGAGCTTAAATCCCGTATCCAGTACGAGGAAGAATTAACAAAGGCAAAGGAATCGGCGGAAAAGGCCTATGCGGTAAAAAGCGAATTTATTGCCAATTTAAGCCACGAAATCCGAACCCCTATTAATGCCATTATTGGATATGCAAGAATTTTGGTGCAGGCCTTAAGAAATTCGAGCCAGCACGTTACGGCCATCGCGATAGAACGGGCAAGTATTCAACTGTTACTCCTTATTAACGATGCGCTGGAACTTTCCCGTCTTGAGGCAGGTAAGGATACGGTGGAAATAACCGAAGGGAATATAAAAAAGGTGGTCCAGGATGTAACAGAAATGTTTAGTCTTTCCCTGGAATCAAAGGGAGTTTCCTGTCTTGTGATGGTAGAACCATCGGTTCCTTCTCTGATATGGACGGATTTTAAAAAGCTCCGGCATATTCTTATTAATTTGCTAGGAAATGCGGTGAAATTTACCAATCGGGGCTCTATTAAAGTTCAGGTGAGTCGAGAGGCGGAACAATTAAAAATAATAGTAGAAGATACGGGCATAGGCATTGCCCCCGAACATCTCCCCCATATCTTTGAAGCCTTTTACCAGGACCCTTCTTCTTCTCAGAGTGGCAGGGGAACAGGGTTAGGGCTTACCATCGTGAAACGTTATTGTGAGCAACTGGGAGGAACGATTTCTGTCCAGAGTACCCCTGGGGCGGGATCCTGTTTTACCGTTTTAATACCCCTGGTAAAATCGAGCGAAGATGTTGTAGAGGGTTGGCCCGAGATCCTTTCCCTTTCTGCTCAATCGTCAGAAAGTTGGGAACTGGAAGCGGGAAAACTCAAGGGCGAACTGGGAGAAGGCCCCTATTCCCTTTTTATTGAGGAAATACGCTCCCTTTTATGGGACCCTCTACAGGGAATGAAGGGGGTGTTTGTTCTGGATGAATGGCAACGGTTCATTATTCAGGCCCAGGCCCTGGCAGAAAAATGGAAGACCCCCTCCTTTAAAGAATGGGTGCAGGCGCTCCAGGAAGCGCTGGATATTCTGGATCGTCCATTGCTTGAGCGAATTGCGGCGTCCCTTGAAACGCTCATCTCCTCCCATCCGGAGACAAATCCCTGTCCGGGAATAGACGGCGAGGAGCCATCCGCTCAGACAGGGGAAGGCTTAAAAAATAAGGGGACCCTTTGAAGGCCCCCCTTGGCTCGCAGAAGGCCCGAGGAGTAAGGGGCCCTTTTAGGGACACCCCTCGTACTGAAGGAGTCCTGATGAATGAGATCCCTTTTTTACAACGGTGAGTTCGCCCTCTGCTGTTATAAGAATTCCTTCTGGAGTTCTCCCTTTATTTCGATGGTAACAGTTTTCCCATCGGCCATGGTTGCCACAATCGTCGGATCCCGAACAAGACCATCGAGATGGATAAGGGCGGGGGCGTCTTCATCATAATTATGGCCGATCGCAAAATGGCAGGTATGGAAGGCCTTTTCATCTTCCAGCATGTTCCCGCTGATGTGGGCCGCTGGATTTAAGCCTATCCCAAGCTCCCCGATGTTGCGGGCATTCTTGGCATAGGTAGCTCCATTGCCGGGTGCAAGTTTCCCCGTCTTTTCGTATTCGTAGGCATTGTATTCTGCTAGTTGAATAGTTTCCCGGAGCAGGGCCGCCTCTTCCCCTCCTTCTATAGAGGTGATGTAGCCCCGTTCAACCTGACAGCGGATAGGGCTATGAATCAGGATGTCCCCTTGATGGAGGCTTATGGACCCATCAAAGACGATAACTCCCTGGGCGGTGTCGTTTTCAGGGCTGATGAAGGTCTCCCCGGCGGGTAAATTACCCCCCGTTCCTGGTCTGGAAAAATCTCCATCGTCCAGGCGAGCTTGACGGCCCTTAAGTCCCAGGGTAATGTCGGTGCCTGCGGGGGCGGTAATGTGCACAGCCACCGCCGCATCCAGCACCTCTTTTATTTTTGCGCACCGCCGGCTCAGTATGGAGTAATCGATAGGCACCGTCCGAATAAAGGACTCGAGGGTGGTGCTGGGGGACCAAAAGGCCCGACAGGTTTTTTCCCCATACATCTGAAGGTGAAAAATGTGGTCAAACTGGATCCCTTCATGTTCGTAGGGGTGGGCAATGCCCTGTCGATCCTTACCCAGTTTCTCTGCGCTTAAAGAGATGAATACCTCCGGCTTTGCCTGAAAGGCCGCTAGAACCAGTTCTTCCGCAAAATCGAGCTGGGTCTTCACCGGTTGATACATCAGGACCGGCCGTCCCCCCGCATCAAGGGCACTGTCATACAGGGCCCGGGCAATAAGACTTACCTCATGATCTGGATTGGTTACAATTAGTACCTTTTCTTCTTGTTGAACCTTAAGGGCTTCACTGATTGCAATCTGGGCTGCTTTCTGTAGCGCCTCAGGAATAGGTTCCTGCTCCCTGAAATGGGGGAGGTGTGTTTTATTCTGTTTCATAGTCCCAGTATGGCAGGCTGGCCCCGGATGGTCAAGTGAAGAGGTTTTATGGTAGAAAAACTCTATGAATTTGGTGCTCTTTTCCCCCGATGAACTTGGTCGTCCCCTACCTCGGCGGGATCCCCGGACTATCCATCTCTGTAAAGTGCTCCATAAAAAGGTAGGCGATACCTTTGATGCGGGGGTCCTTGGTGGCTTGTGGGGAAGGGGCCGGATTGTGGCTATAGCGAATGATGGGAGCCTCACGGTAGAGCTTAACCTTGATACGGCTCCGCCACCTAAACATCCCCTCCGGATAGGGGTGGCCTTTGTTCGGCCCATTCAACTTCGACGCCTTTTGCGGGAATTGACCAGCCTGGGGCTCTCTCATATTGATATCCTTGGCTCCGATTTGGGAGAAAAGTCCTATCGGGACACCCACTTATTAGAAGATGGCGGGGCCCGGGAAGCCATGATAGAGGGCCTTATCCAGAGCCGGGACACGGTGTTTCCTCAGGTAGAGGTATTCGTGTCGCTGGATCACTGGCTTGCTATGGTGAACAAAAGGGAAGCCCCTGGTATTCTTCGTCTTGCTCCCGATAATGTGAATCCGGCGCTCTCCATAGGAGCAGTACCGCCGTTACAGAGGGTGGTAGTTCCCAATAAAGGAGCCGATGGAGAAACCATTTCTGGGTCGACCACAAGAAAAGACGGCTTGTCCTCTGGGGGGCAATTACCCTCGGGGGACTCTGTTCTGGCCTATGTGGTGATTGGCCCTGAGCGGGGCTGGTCGAGCCGGGAGCGATTGTTATTGGATCAATCTGGTTTCATCCGTTGTTCTATGGGGGAGCGGGCCCTGAGAACCGAAACGGCCGCTTTAGTCGCGGCCTCCCTTGCTCTGGAGAAAATGGGCGTTTTTTAGAATAGTAACGGTAGTAGAGAAAAAGAAGAAGAATGATGCAGAAAGGAGAAATACATCAATGAATCAGGACCAGGTGAAGGAACTTCTGTTACGGCTTGAGGAAGCGCCGCTTGATTTTTCGGTAATTTTTTCCGGTAAACAGAGTAAGAAAGTAAATGGCCTCTATAAACCGGAAAGTCGGGAAATAATCATCCATAACCGGAATTTTAATGACCCGAATCTTTTGCTTTATACGGCTATTCACGAATATGCCCATCATCTGCATGCCTGTGCCCGGGGAGGTTTGTTGAGTAGCCGATCCCATACCGCGGAGTTTTGGGCCATCTTCCATGAATTGCTGGAAAAAGCTGAAACTCTAGGAATTTACTCAAACGTTTTTGATACAAGTCCAGATCTGGTGGAACTCACCAAAAAAATAAAAAACGAGTATATTTACGCCAATGGCTCGTTAATCAAAGAATTAGGGAAGCTCCTTCTTAAGGCCCATGAGCTCTGCCAAAAGATTGGGGGCCGTTTTGAGGATTATATCGATCGGGTCCTGTGTCTTCCCCGCACGGCGGCCCGGGTGGCCATGAAAATGTATCAGTATAACCTTAATCCTTCACTTGGCGCAGAAAACATGCGGATGGTAGCGGGTATCCGGAACGAAGAACTACGGATGGCCGCGGAAAGTGCCTTGTTACAGGGGAAAAGTCCCGATGAAGTGCGTACCCGCATTATCCGGCAACCCCCAGCAGAAGACCCCCGTCAGCACCTGGAACGGGAAAAACAGCGCCTTGAGCGCACTATTCAGTTACTTCAAAAGAAGCTGGAAGAGGTAGAAAAAAAACTAGAAGAAATCGGGTAAACGGATGATGTGCTGGGGGTGGGGCAGAGTTAAGGTATCCCTTTCTCTTTAGGAGGATACCTCCTAAAGAGGGTGTTTTCAGTCTTCGGTATTATCGTTAAGATAAAAAGAAAAACAAAAAGCCCCCTTTAGAAACAACCGTTTCTCTGCCGATAGATACAGTACCATGGACTTCTTTCGATATGTTCAGGCATACAGTGCAATAATTTTATTGGGTATCGGGATGGGGAACTCTTTCCTTTTTGCTCAGACTGTTACGTCGGTGGTCCGGCAAGAAGGTTTCCCCGGTGGAATTCACACGAAAAAGGCGCCATTTCCCTTTTTTTATTACACCGAGGCGGTCCGTCAGCAAGAGCAAGAGGACCGGAGCCGACCGTACTGGGTTCCATCCGAAAAGGAATATTATGATCAACGGCGATCGGTAACGGATTATCAATCTATCCTCTTGAACGAGGATGTCCTGGCATTTTATGGACATCCCGGTTCCCGGCAGATGGGAATTTTAGGGGTATACCCGATTGAAGAATTGTATGCCCGGCTTGTGCAGCTTGGGCAGGAATATGAGGCGGTAAGCGGGGGGCGAAAGATTCGTCTTGCCTTTTATATTATCTATGGTACTGTTTGGCCAAAGGGCGAGATCGGTATCATTTCTGAAGGGCTCTTAAAAAAATATATCGATTTTGCGTTAGAAAAAAACATGCTCGTGTTTCTGGATCATCAGATTGGTCGTTACGATGTGATTGATTCTTTAAAAAAGATGTTACCCTATTTGCGGTATCCCCATGTGCATCTGGCGCTGGACCCCGAATGGCGTACCACCGTGCCTATGCAAGAGATTGGGTCTGTGACGGCCGATGAGATAAACCGGGCTCAACAGGTAATGGAGCAATACCTTATTGAACATGATATCCCCGGAGAGCGGATGCTGGTAATCCATCAATTTAATTGGAAGATGATACAAAACCGAGAGCAGGTGAGGGCGGATTTTAGTCGCGTTCGGCTGGTTCATTGTGCCGATGGTTTTGGCCCACCCGCCATGAAGCGGGCTACCTATCAATACAATGCCCTGGCAACCAATATGCCGGTGAAAGCTTTTAAGTTGTTTTTTAAATCCGGTATTCCCGGTGCAGGATTTGACGATCCCCTCCTGTCGCCTAAGGAAGTGTATGGTCTGAATCCTCGCCCTTATCTTATCATGTACCAATAAGGCAGGTTCTTTTTTAAAAAAGAGGACCCCTCTCGGCCCCTTAGGAGTATTCCTCTGCCAAATCCTCCTTAGAAGGGGCCTTCTAATCCAATGCTTTGCTTTCCCCCTAGTCCCTCTCTTGCCGGGTCGCAGAGAGGGGCTCTTCCAAAATGTTATTTCTGAGAGAAACTGAAGGGATTCAGTTTTACCCCCACATCGTAGGTATCTACCTCTTCTTTCTTTTTAAGAAAAGCTACGATTTTGTAAGTGGCGGGGGTCATGAGAATTTCTACGCCACACTTAAAAAGATAATTTGTGAGTACCAGGGTGATAAAGAGTTCCCAGCCAAATACGTTAAAGAGGGAAGCCACAAAAACAAACACGGTGGTATCCACCAATTCACCAACCAGGGTGCTTCCGATGGTCCGCATCCAAAGATGTTTTCCCTGCATAAGAACTTTCATTCGCGACAGGACAGCCGAGTTAGAGAATTCTCCTGCCCAGTAGCCCGCAAGACTTGCCAGGGCTATGCCCCCACTGCTCATGCCTCCCAGAATAGCATCGTACGCTGTAGAGCCCGCATACCCTTCCCAGGTAGCATCCGCAGGGAGCCGTTTTAAAACAAAAAAGATAAGGCTTGCTAGGGCAAGGCAGAAAAAGCCTGTCCAGATGACCCGACGGGATGCCCGGAATCCATAGACTTCGGTTAAGATATCCCCGAATATGTAAGAAAGTGGGAAGAGAAGGGTTCCTCCATCGAAGGCCATGGGAACTCCAAAAAGGGAAAAACCCAGGTCTACGATTTTTGCAGAGGATGCCACATTGCTAATAATGAGCACCGCCACAAAATAGGCCATTACCAGATCAAGGTACCGAAATGTGTTGGAAGGGATGCTTTTTTGTTGGGAATTTTGCACAAGAAACTCCTTGTTTTGATAAGGCGGGTAGCAGAGGAACGACCGCCGCGGCGTATTATATGGGCAAACAGCCTCCCCGCCGCTGGGAATAAAAAATCCCACCATCAGGAGGTCCACGGCGCAAAAAGACCCTACTGACCGTTGCTTCCTTCCGGACCTGGCGGGGTTGGGTAGAGCTTTTTCGCATGGTTCCTGATGATGGGAAGTAGCGGAGAGAGAGGGATTTGAACCCTCGGTACCCTTTAGGGGTACACACGACTTCCAATCGTGCACCTTCGGCCACTCGGTCATCTCTCCATAAAAAGATGCACTTTTATCTCAGCAGAATGAGGGGTTCGGCTCTAGTTACGTACATCCTGCACGTCCCTTCCGACCATCCTCTGCCTTCTGTCGGCGGCATCCTGCCGCCTTTTCCTTCCGTTGGTCGGCGAAGGTTTCGGTTCGAATCCCTCGCTTCCTTTACCAACGAAATACTCCAGCGGAGAGAGAGGGATTCGAACCCTCGGAACCCTTACGGGTTCAACGGTTTTCGAGACCGTCCGATTCAACCGCTCTCGCATCTCTCCAAAAGCCTGAGGCTGAGAGGATTCGAACCTCCGACCTTCAGATCCGCAATCTGAAGCTCTATCCAGCTGAGCTACAGCCTCATAAAAAAACTGGGTCTCTTTGGTTCCCCAGTTTTTCGGTCTGGTGCCGCTTTTTTATGGCACCAAATATGTTACGGCTCTATGCCGGTTCTTCGGAGCAGGGGGGATTCGGTTTTCGGTCATGGACGTCCTGTCCACTCCTTTCAACCCGCCTCCGCCTTCTGCCGGCAGCATCCTGCTGCCTTTTCCTCCCGCTGGTCGGCGAAGGCGTCGGTTCGAATCCCCCGGGGGGTAAGTCCTTCTGCCTCTCTCGGAAGGAAGTGTCATACGGCTCTATGCCGGTTCTTCGGAGCAGGGGGGATTCGAACCCCCGGTACCCTTTAGGGGTACAACTCCTTAGCAGGGAGCCCGATTCGGCCTCTCTCGCACCGCTCCACTAATTACCTTCTGTGGATTTCCTGGCGTTCCTGGAGGATCACCGGAGCAGGGGGATTCGGTTTTCGGTCATGGACGTCCTGTCCATTCCTTCTAACCCGCCTCCGCCTTCTGCCGGCAGCATCCTGTTGCCTTTTCCTCCCGCTGGTCGGCGAAGGCGTCGGTTCGAATCCCCCGGAGGGGGAACCCCTTCTGCCTCTCTTCGGAAGAAAGTACCATCCGGATCTATGCCGGCTCTCCGGAGCAGGGGGGATTCGAACCCCCGGAACCCTCGCAGGTTCAACGGTTTTCAAGACCGCCTCCTTAAACCGCTCGGACACCGCTCCACTAAAGGCTCTTAACATTATCCTACAAAAGGAAGCCCTGTCAAGGGCCCTCCGTACTTGGTTGGTTAAAGTACTAACACACTCCCTTATGCGGTTCTACCGGCGTGAAAAGACCGACTAAGCTAGACCTGGGTCGATGTTTTCCCTATCGGTGTAAACTGTCCAGCTCGCCTGCAGGCGTGGAAGTGATTCGAATTGGTAGAAAGGGGGACAAGCACAGGTTCTTCCTGATTCTTACACTCCTCGGTGGCATAGGGACAACGGGGATGGAAACGACAGCCCTCAGGAATATTCGACGGATTAGGGATTTCCCCACTTATGGGAAGTTCTTTTATGGTACTTACCCTCCCTGGAATAGGCTCAGGGACGGCTTGAATTAAAGCCTGCGTATACGGATGCTGAGGATTATCAATAATTTCGTCGGCCGGGCCGACTTCTACTATTCTCCCAAGGTACATAACGGCGATGCGATCGGCGAAATAGCGGGCCGTTGAAAGATCATGGGTGATATACAGATAACTGAGTCCTAAATCTTGCTGGACTTCCTTCATCATATGAAGGATCTCGGCCCGGGTAGAAAGATCTATCATTGATACAGGCTCATCTGCCACTAAGAGCAATGGTTGAAGGAGGAGGGTTCGGGCTGTCGCAACCCGTTGGCGTTGTCCCCCCGAAAGCATGTGGGGCCAGCGGTTCATAAATTCTTCAGGGGGGGTAAGCTTTACCTCTTGGAGTGCCTTGGCGATCAGGGCGTGCCGTTCTTTCCGGTGGGAACCTACTTTATGGATAATCAGGGGTTCTTCCATTACATCTCGAATACGGAAGCGGGGGTTCATGGATGCGTAGGGATCTTGAAAGATCATTTGAACCCGTTTCCGGTATTCAGCCAGCGCTTTTTTGGAAAGATGGGTGACATCCTGGCCGTTAAAGAAAATGCTGCCGCCGGTGGGGTCAAGGAGCTTCATAATGAGCTTCCCTGTGGTGGTTTTCCCTGAACCGGATTCGCCAATCAGGGCAAATATTTCTCCTTTGGTGATATCAAAAGATATATCATCCACCGCTTTAATAGGACGAACGGGAGTATTCTTGAGTACTGTTTGTACAAGATTTCTATGGGGTCTAAAATATTTTTTTAAATTTCTCACCGATAATACAATGTCATTCATACAAAAAGCTCCTTTCCATTACCTGTCTTATGGGATGACCAGTAGGAATAACCCGCAGAACGCCGAAGTCCCTTACCATGTATCCTCCTATTGTTGATGTAACCAGCAGGCGCAGAGGTGCCCCTCTTCAAGAGAAATGAGCGGTGGCTCTTCTTCATAACAACGGGAAAAAACCTTGTTGCATCGAGGCGCAAAACGGCACCCCTTAGGCGGCGCAATAAGGTCGGGAGGCGTACCGGGAATAAATTCCAGTTGTTTTGTTTTTCTAAAAAGAAGGGGCGTAGCATTCAATAATCGCTGGGTATATGGATGGGCTGGACCCTGGGACCCAAAAATTTGTTCATTGCTTCCCAATTCTACGATTTTCCCCGCATACATGACGCAGATACGATCCGCTATTTCCGCTTCTAGGGCTAAGTCGTGGGTGATAAAAATAAAAGAAAGATTGAATTGTTGTTTTAATCGTTTGAGCAGATTGATAATCTGGGCCTGGACAATCACATCGAGGGCTGTGGTGGGTTCGTCGAGTATCACCACCGAAGGTTTGAGAAAGAGGGCGCTCGCAATAACCACCCGCTGTTTCATACCCCCCGAAAGCTCGTGGGGATAGCGGTGCATCACCTCTTTTGATAGACCTACATACTGGAGATACTCGCTGATAAGGTCTTCTGCCTCTTTTCGGGGCATTGATAGGTGTTCATTCAGGGTTTCCAGCATTTGCTTCCCAATAGTGAACACAGGGGTAAGACAGTTCATCGCTCCCTGAAACACCATGGAAATACTTCGCCATCGGATGTTTTTTCGGATTTCCTTTTCTGAAAGGGGAATAATATTTTTGCCATTTAGAATAATTTCTCCCCCCAGATATTTTCCTGGTGGCGGCGGCATCCGGAGAAGGGATGTACCGAGGCTTGTTTTTCCACACCCCGATTCTCCCACAAGCCCCAGGGTTTCGCCCCGGAAAAGGTTAAAACTAATATCGTCTATTGCCCGCACCGCTCCATGGCTCGTCATATAATGCATTTGGAGGGATTTTACTTCGAGAATGCTTTCCATAGTGATATTACCTTGTTTTCAGTTTAGGATGCAGAATTTTATCCATGGAGAATCCCAGGAATGCAAAGGACATCCCCATGATGGAAATGAGCAGACCCGGAGGAAGTACCCACCACCAGATACCTTTTAAAATAGCCCCCGCCTGGATGGCGTCGTGAAGAATCTGTCCCCAGGTGACGATAGTGGCATCCCCTAAACCAAGGAGACTCACCGAGGATTCATAGACAATGGCACTGGGAACCGAAAGGGCCATGGAGGCAAAACTATACGGGATAAGGAGGGGAACCATATGTTTAAAGATGATGCGACGATGACCTGCACCCAGGGCGCGAGCCGCTTCAATGTAGGTTTCCTCCTTTATTTGAAGCGCCATAGAACGGACCGTCATCACCGAACCGGTCCAGAAGAAAAACACCATCACCCCAATGAGGGTATAAATATTTGGCTTAAAGATAGCGGAACTTACTATAAGGACCGGTAATACGGGAATCGAATTAAATACTTGATATATGAATTGCATGGCGGTATCGACCCATCCACCAAAATAAGCAGAGATGATGCCATACATCACTCCAATAAGAACCGAAATAGCGGAGGTTACTATCCCAATGGCGAGGGCCCACTTAAGACCCGCTAATAGGCCAGAAAAAAGGTCCCGTTTCTCCGAATCGGTTCCCAACAATCCTGAGACGTCGCCTGTTACAATCACATAGGGAGCCTTGATGCTACTTTCTTCATCTGTTCGATACATGGTAATTTTAAATTGATAAGTTCCCTTAAGGGGGGCAAACGCCTCGAGGCTCTTATCTGAAAGGGCCCCAAAAAATATGGAAGTGCTCTGGATGCTTCTGCTAGAGAGTTGTTCTACCACTTCTTCAGAGACATATTGCTTCAGTAATTCAAAGGCCGCATCTTTCCCGTCATTATTGAGAGAAAGACGAATATCCTGATCGAAGAGGCCTTCTTCATATATTTGGGCAAATGGTATGGTATTCCCATCGGGACGGACTATTTCACACACTAACGGGAAAGTCCCGTTGCCCATCATATGAAAAATGATATCCTGTGGAGAAGAATCGGTGTCATAATGATAGGTAAACGTATAGGTTTCTGAAACAAAACCTGCCTCATCATCATGAATTTCATGGGCGTATTCGTCGATACGGCTGGTAGGTGTTGCCTTCGTAGGAGTAAACCAATTGGTCCACACCGGGGGTGCACTGGGGGTGTTATCCTGCCAGTAATCAATGTTTCGCCATTTCGTGTTTGTATCTTTCCACGGAAGAAGAAGGGGCTCAAAGATAATTATCAACAGCGAAACGATTACTATTCCAAGACCAATAAGGCCTGTTTTTTCTTTTTTGAATTCCTTCCAGAAATCGCTGAGAGCACCAAAGAAGTCTTTCATGGCCGCTATTTCCCTCCAACCTTGATGCGAGGATCCATGAATCCATAGGTGAGATCCAAAAGTATAAGTCCGATTTGGTAAAGTCCGACGGTGATTGCCAGATTAGCCATGAGAACGGGGATATCGTTCTGTTGTACCGCTATCCAGTACAGATTTCCCAGGCCCGGCCAGGAAAAAATACCTTCAAAAATGATAGCCCCTGAAATGGAACTTAAGAGGGAAAGTATGGACATGGTGATAAGCGGCGGGGCGGCGGTCCGCAGGGTATGTTTAAAAAGCACCGACTGTTCCGGGATGCCCCGGGCGCGGGCGGCCATAATATAATCATCCTGTAAAATGCCGAGGACTATGTTGCGGACCACAAAGGCGATTCCCCAAAACCCGATAAGAACCAGGGTAAGCATGGGAAGTGCCATGTGCCAGAGCATATCGATAAAGTACATAATACCCTGAGGGGTAGGAATGCTATGAATACCACCTGAGGGAAATAATTTAAGTTGATACACAAAAAACATGATAAGGATCATGGCAAGCCAAAACGTGGGCATCCCATAGACGATCATGGTGATAAAACTAGAGGATCGATCAATAAAACCGCCGGGTTTCTGTGCTTTTTTAAGTCCTAGAATAATACCCACCACAATTTCAAAAAAAGCGGCCACGGTAAAAAGGAGCACTGTCCGGGGGATTGCTTCTCCTACGATGGTAAGCACCTCCCGATCTCCCCGGGAAGAACGGATACTGGTGGACTTACCAAAGTTAAACGTAATGGTATTCCAGGTGCGAAACATAATGCGTTCCAGCATGGGCCGATCGAGGCGGTATAACGAGATAAGCGCTTCTCTCCGCTGTTGCTGAAAATTTTGGAGCGCCTCGGGCTGGAGGTTTTTTAAACGAACCGATTCGGCACGGACCTGTTCTTCGATAGAGGCCCTCATAGTATTATCTACTACCGTGTTAAAAAGGGCCGAAAGGATAAACATGATAATCACATAGGTAATAACCCCTTTACCTATTCGTTTAAGGGCAAACCACTTATACATCCTTTACTTCCTTGATGATGTAGGTAGAATGATTTATATCGAATAGAGGGAAAAGAGCGAAACCAACCGAATTTGGTTAGTTTCGCTCTCGATCTCATATATTACTACCGTTGCTAAAAGACTACAAGATTAGCCGGTTGTACCGCAGGAGCTTCGTTTGCTAAGACCGACTGGATAACAATTGTGTAAGAACCTGGGCGCAAGGCTCCCAGATCTTTAGCGGGAATAGTAACCTGGAAATTCCCGTTACTTACAAAACGAGCGGTATAGACCGTTTCAGAATTGTCGGCTTTAATTAAGGTTAAGGTTACGTTCACCTTATTACTTGCAGCGCGGGCGGTATCTGCGGGGTATGCTACCTCGGAAACGGTAATATCGATTTTTGCATCCTCTGTTCGTTTAACACTGGCTGGAACCTTGATATTGTCGATCCGGGTCATGGTAGTAGCAAAGAGTTTGGGGAAATAATCGGATTTGTAGGGATAATCACGGAATGCGGAGAGTTCAATGTAGTTAGCATTGTAATCTACTTTACTGATAAAGAAGGGCCCGTTAGAAATATAGGCATGTCCATAGGTATCGATAAATTTGATGGCCGCATTGTATCGAGCCACCGCCTGATCTGCGGTGATCCATTGCTTGATTGAATCGGGAACATAGCGGGCTTTTACAAAGTCCTGGAGTTTTGCCTTGATGTCTGCGACGCATTTAGGATTGATGACGTCCACCTCGGTAACCGCTTCGTCGCTTGTAAATGAATAAACTGTACCGGATTGGGATCCTTCCGCCACCAATTTAGCCAGGGCCTCATAAATCTCGAAGGAAACCAGGGTTTGTCGACCAGGATTACCTGCTTTAGGACTTACTACACCACTTGCGGCAACCCGATCAAGGTCCATGGGCCAGTTAAAGTCATAGTAGGAAGTAAAGGTCCCATTACGATTAAGTACTATCCCTTTGGATGTGGCTATAGCCGGTTGATATTGAGCGGCCAAAGCTTCATCATAATAGGGATCGTTTTCGCCATCTTTGTTTGCCCATTCAGCCACAAAGGCAGAGGCATACATGATGTCCGCGATGGTAACCGGCTGTCCTGAATGCCATTTGCCATAGATGTATTCCACATCGGAAAGCTTGCTATATGCCGTGGGTTTTGCCTCTTTTACATAGTCATACTTACCCGGCTCTACTTCCTTATACACAATGCCGCTTTCCCACTTTTTAGTTCTCGAGTTGTACATAATTGCCGTGGGATCCACCGGAATAAGTCCCTCTGGTTTACCATCCTTCCCGGCCCGTATTTTAGTTTCCAGCTTCTTAAGGTCATACTTTACCCGCAGCGGTGTGTCTTTTGCATTGTGGGGAGCTTCAAACGTCGAAGGATCGGTACAGGCTTCTACAATAGCAGCGGAATAGACATCACTAAATCCATCGGTTCCGACCGGATCCCAGGAACTCATGAAAAGGCCACCCCGAGCCGAATACTGGGTAATGCGCAGAACCTTTTCTCCTTTGTTATCGGCTTTTACATCGGCAGAACGGACCGACCAGTTGTTAAGTCCATCCCCCATACCATAGAGCATACGGCTATTGAAGCGGTTCTTGTTTGCCACATAATACTGGGTTTGGCTTGCAATATAGATACGAATCGCCTCTTTCAGGGCCATTTCGGTAACCTTAAGGTTGTCCCCCCAGTATTCGTCGGCGGTTAAGAACCAGCCGTTATATAGTTTTTGTGCCATCTGATCAATGGTATCGTCTTTGTAATTCCAGAACCCTTCGGTTTTTCCGCCGGGCATATATCCGAAGTAGGGCGCGTACATCTGGCTAACCGAAACGTCCCACCAGGCCCGGGTAGCACCTGCACCCCAACCCTCGGTGTACATTGACCACTCCCAATCAGCGGGGTCGGAATAGTATGCAAGTTTACCCGCTTTCGAACGGTCGTATTCGAGGCGTTCTACCTTGATACCTGCCTTTTCAATTTGGTCAGCTACATATCGACCCATGGGGAGCCTTCCGGTAGGATCATCTACCCGGATCATAAACTTCACAGTGACGGGTTCCCCATTGTAGGTCCACCACTGGCCGCTTTTTACGAGTTTCCCTTTGTTAGCTGGTAAATTAGCCGCAGCCTGCATGGCCTTTTCAATATCATCGAGGGCCCGCTTTTCATTCCCCCGGGAGGTCATACCCAGCTTGGCAGGAATGAGATTGAATCGATAGGTCCCCGGCTGGCCAGGTGTCATGGCGGTGAACATAGGTTCTCCACCACCTTTTAGTACTTCATCCACGATTTTCTTACGATCGATCAGCCAGTTAAGGGCATAGCGAACTTCCTGAATTGCCAGGGGATTAAATATTTCTTTCCCATCTTTTGCCTTAAAGGTGTACGGAGCCTCGTTGGGAATAGGATTGAGTAAGAGAGACCAGGAACCGGAAGGAACCGCATACACAGAAAGTTTATCTAAGTCTGCCTTTGGGATACCGAAGAATGTCCCCGCATCTAGCCCGGTAAAAAATACATCGGTTTTACCTTCTGCAGTATCTTTAATCGCAATGGTTTGGTCCATTCGAACATCGTAGATAACTTTATCCACGATAGGGCCATTTTTTGCTTGACCGGAAATACTCATAGTGAGTGCTAGAGCTGTAATACTAGAAAAAAGCTTTCTTTTCATGATAGCTCCTCCTGAGCCTGAAAAGTTGTTATAGATAGAATAGACTGTTTCTATCTATAGAAGAATTATGGGTATTATGGCCGTAAAATTATATTCTGTAAATGGGAAAATATCAGTCTTTGGTCTTAAGAGGCCCTTCAAGGGAAATCTTCAAAACTTTCATGGATGCATCGAATTGATCAAATCGAATTAAGATACCCTGCGGTGGTGATGGTCCCAATCCTCACCTGAGGAGGTAATTTTTGTGCCTTTTCTTTAAAGGTAGTATATCCTCAAAAACTAAAAAAATAAACATTGTTTCTCATATTATCTGATATATATCGGTAAAAATGCTGATATCAGATAGGGTGAAAAGGGAATATTCTGATAGGAGGAGGAGAAAATTATGAAACTGCTAAAGAATTGGGGATTTCTGGGAATAGTAGGATGTTTAGCCATCTCCTGTGTTACCGACTATAGAGAAGGGATGAGAGCGACAGAACCGCAAATTCCTACCGAGGGGGTCGCAAAAGTGCCGGGGAATGGAAATCCCCTGATAAGCCATAAGTTTGGAGCCGATCCCTGGGCGCTGGTATATCATAATCGCGTGTACATCTATCTTACGAGCGATGTGCTCGAGTATGCAAACGATGGTTCGGTAAAAGAAAATAGTTACAGTAAAATTACCACCATTACCTGTATTTCTTCAGAGGATCTTCTTAACTGGACAGACCATGGGGAAATCCCTGTGGCTGGGCGCGAGGGTATCGCCACCTGGGCCCGCAACTCCTGGGCCCCTTCGGTAGTCTATAAAAAGATAGATGGTCTAGACCGCTTTTTTCTTTATTTTGCGGATAGCGCCAATGGGATTGGCGTTTTAGTAGGAGAAAGCCCTCTTGGCCCATGGAAAGATCCTCTGGGACGACCCCTGGTAAGTAAGAGTACGCCGGGTTTTGCGGATGTGCTCTGGTTATTTGACCCCGCCGTCCTCGTCGATGATGATGGAAAGGCCTATCTATATTGTGGCGGTGGGGTTCCTCCGGGGAAAGAAATAGACCCTGGCACTGCACGGGTGGTAAAGTTAGGGGATGACATGATTTCTCTGGATTTAGATGCAACGGGAGGAAAGGGTCTTCCATTGAATCCACCCTATCTTTTTGAAGATTCAGGCATTCATAAATATAAGGGGAAATATTATTACAGTTACTGTACGAATTTTTCTGGGGTCCATCCAAAAACTATCCCAACCGGGGCTATTGCGTATATGATTGGAGACACCCCTCTGGGACCCTTTAGTTTTGTAAAAACCGTCTTTGCCAATCCCTATCAATTTTTTGGTGTCGGGGGAAACAACCACCACGCTTTTTTTGAATTCCGCGGTGAGTGGTATATTGTCTATCACGCCCAAACCCTGGGAAAGGCCTTAGGAATCACCAAGGGATATCGGTCCCCCCACCTCAATAAAATGTATTTTGATGAAAACGCTCTTATCCAGGACATTGTGGGGGATTACAAGGGTGTTCCTCAGATAGCCTTCCTTAATCCCTATCAAAAAGTGGAGGCAGAAACGATGGCCTGGTCCGCAGGAATAGGCACAGAACCGTTAGAACAAAAAAAGCCCTTGACCAGCCCCGGGAACATGGTGGTGTGCGATATTGATACTGGAGATTGGATTGGCCTTTCTAAAGTAGATTTTGGGGAAGAGGGGGCCCAATCGATAACCTGTAACGTGTCGAGTACCTCAGAAGGGGGCTATATTGATATGTACCTGGATAGCTTAAACGGCCCTCGAGTAGGAACGGTGACAGTAAAAAATACGGGGGGCAATTGGGTGGAAAGAAGCACCCCTATTTCTCGGGTTACCGGAATACGGGATGTATACTTTTTGTTCAGGGGTGGAAAAGAACAGAAAAACCTTTTTAAACTCGATTGGTGGTCCTTCTCAAGAAAGAAGTAGGCCTTTCCCCTGGAGGGATGATGCCATGAAAAGCCCTGTTGCCGACCCCTGGGGAAGACCTTTGGATAGAAAATAAGAAGTACCATCAGAAGGGCTCTACCGACTCCCCCACAAAGGGGCGTCGGTAATTCATTGATGATTCTGAATTATTTGCATAATACTTTCAGGCGAAAGTACTTTTCCCATTTCTTTTACCTTTCCATCGATGGCAAGGGCGGGGGTCATCATGACTCCCATGTTCATGATATCGTCAATATTGCTTACCTTTTCAAAATCCGCCGTAATACCTAATTGAGCCACTGCCCGCCGGGCATTTTCTTCAAGCTGTTTACATTTGGGACAACCACTTCCAAGGATTTGAATCTTCATAGGTCGCTCCTTTCTCAGAGAGGGAGTGAACCCCCTACCCCCGAATCATAATGTTGCAATATTTTGCAATAATAAAATAAATGTGTCAAGGGGGAACTTTGAAAGAGACCCCTCTCTATGTACCAATCAAAGTGCATGGAGTACCATACCTGTTTGCCATACCATGTGTACGGACAGTGCCCTTGACAGGGTTGTCATGTTTTGCAACTCTTAAGGGGATGACTGAAGAAGAGAAAAAACGATGTGAACTCCGGGCGGAAATGTTTAAGGCCTTAAGCCATCCCCTGCGGATTTACATGCTGGAAAAGCTTAAAGAGCGTCCCCGGTGTGTCTGCGAACTTGCCCAGGAATTGGGGGTAGATAAATCAATCGTTTCCAAGTATCTGAGCCAGCTTAAAGAAGCGGGCTTAGTGGAAGATAGACGTCGGGGGGTGCTTGTGGAATATTCCCTGGTTGCCCCCTGTGTGCTCGAAATGGCGGCCTGTGCGGAAACCACCGTCCTCCTTAACCGGAAACGGCGCTTAGAATTGTGAATAGTGGTAAGGAGCCACTGAAAAACGATGACTATCATTGAGTCGCCCAACCTACCCATTTATAGCTGGGTAGCGGAGCTAGATACCCAAACCCTGGAACAGGCCCGGAACCTGGCATCCCTTACGGTGGCCTATCATCATGTGGCCCTTATGCCCGATGCCCACGTAGGATTCGGTATGCCAATTGGAGGGGTGGCCGCCATAGAGAATGCCATTATCCCTAACGCCGTCGGGGTTGATATTGGCTGTGGCATGAGGGCGGTAAAAACCGATAGGCCCGTGCCAGAGCCGGATATCCTTAAAAAGATTGTGGCCCGTATCCGACAACGGATCCCCCTGGGATTTGAACACCGGAAGGAACCTCGGAAATGGGAAGGTTTTTCTCGGCTTCCCGCAAGTCCTGTGATTAAAGAGGAACGAGATGCGGCCCCCTATCAATTGGGCACGCTTGGAGGTGGGAACCATTTTATTGAATTGCAACGGGATGCAGAGGGCTTCCTCTGGGTAATGATTCACTCGGGGTCTCGAAACTTTGGGCTTAAGATCGCCGAGTACTACCACCGCCGAGCCCGGCAGTTCTGTGAAGAGCATGCTATATCCCTGCCCAGTCGGGATCTGGCCTATTTCCCCTTTGAAACCAGGGAGGGACAAGAATACTTTGGGGCCATGCAGTATGCCCTGGAATTTGCCCGAGAAAATCGCCGGCAACTCATGGAAGAGGTGCTCCTGATTATTCAGGAAATTATGGGGGACCTTGCTATTCTTGATAGCCTGGATATTCACCATAACTATGCGGCGGAGGAACTCCATTTTGGTAAACCTGTCCTGGTGCATCGGAAGGGGGCTACCGCGGCCCGTTCGGGAGAACGGGGGATTATTCCGGGAAGCCAGGGAAGTGCAAGCTATATTGTGCTGGGCAAGGGAAAGGCCGAATCGTTCCAGTCTTCGAGCCACGGCGCCGGCCGCCGCATGGGCCGGGAACAGGCCCGTCAGCGCTTAAACCTGGAAGAAGAACGACAACGGCTTGAGCGCCAGGGGATTGTGCACAGCCTCCGTTCGCAGCGGGATCTGGATGAGGCGGCCGGCGCCTACAAGGACATCAACCAGGTAATGGAGGCTCAAAAGGACCTGGTAGATATCCTCGTGGAACTTCATCCGGTGGCGGTGGTAAAGGGGTAGCCCTTTACCACCTCTTTCGGCGCTTTTCCCGGTATTGGGTTTTCTTATTCTGCCCGGGTATCCTCGATAGTTATGAGAAGGCCTTCTAAATTGGGGTTCTCCGCAAGAAGCTGCTCCGGGACAGCATCAAGTTTTTCTATAGCGAAAGTTTTTAGGGACTTATTCCTCTTACCGAAGGTGGTATTTTCAAGGAACCAATCCTTGTACCCCTTATCTACGAAAAGAGTAATCTCGAAGTAATCAAATTCTCTCGTCGCGTATATATTTGCCACTAACGATGCGTCCCCAGCGTACATGTTTAACTCTACATCATCACCGGTCCGCTTTTCTTTCATAATGAAAGTGGGGGGAAAATATTGAATTTTCAAATCAAAATCGCTGTTTATATAGAGGGAACTCATAATGAGTTCATCTATATTTTTAGCTCCCTGAGTAACCGCTTGCGCTACCTGCAATATATTTTTTTTATATTTTTCTTCGACTGTGTCGTATGTTTCTTCGCCAGATTTTTGATGGTAAACGTTGTTCCCTGCAATATAGTAGTAGTGCTTATTAGATTGACTATAATTTTCTGACATAAAACAGATTACTTTATTGTCATTAAAATAGAAATTGTTTCTTGCGCCACCCAGGGTAGACCCTGAGGTATAGGCGTAGAGGGTGATTTTTTTGAGGGTATTCTTAGAATCAAAATAGGCGACTGCTTCAAGGAGTGCCGGTAAATATAAATCATCCTTATTTATGCCTAGTTTTGAGGTATCGATAATTTTTATGTCATAGTCATCCATGTTTGACTCTATTTCCGACACCATCGGTACTATCTTGCTTAGTTCTGCAATCTCGGCATCGCCGGATTGTTCTTTTGAAATAGCACTTCCTTCCTGCGATGGTTTTTCTTGACCCCCCTTTGATTTGTCTGAACAGGAGAGCAAGAGTAACACTAAAGAACGGAGCCTAACCTTTTTACCATACCTTCCTCCTTTTGAGTTTGATTATAGGGGCCCCTCTTGAATTGTCAATAATTCGATAAATTTTTTGCAGGATGATGATGCATCGTGCTCTAAGAAGGTATGGGGGAATGCCCTGGAGTGGGCAATCATATCCTTTTTGATAACCAACGCTTGTGGTGGACTGCTGGTACCACTCCTCTGTATCGGCGGACCCGAGGGTGTACCATCTCGTTTAATATCCCACAACTCGGGCTCCCCGCTGAGATGGTCCTCCTGTTTATCTATCGCCGGGCGCTGTGTTTCTCTGGACACAAAAAGCCTTCTCTCGTATATTAAAAAAACTGTGAAGAAAAAAACTTTCGGCCCCTTTGCATTGCTTGGCCCCTATCTCTGGCCTTATCGCTGGCACTATGGGGCGGGTTTAGTCTGTCTTATCCTTGTGGATGGCATGCAAATTCTGATTCCCCAGGTAAGCCGTTCCATAATCGATGCGGTAGTCAAGGGGAACCTCCCCGTACGGCAGCTTCTTTTGTATTTAGGCGCCCTCTTGCTGATTGCGGCGATCATGAGCGGGGGGCGTTTTTTGTGGCGCTATTTTATCTCCGGCTCCGCCCGGAAGATTGAGGCCCAGCTGCGACAGGACCTCTATGAGCATCTGTTAAAACTTTCATATGATTTTTATCAGCAACATAAGATAGGGGACCTGATGGCCCGCGCTACCAATGATTTACAGGCGGTGCGGCAATCCATCAGTATGGGGGTGGTTACCTTTATTGATGGAACCGTTATGGCTCTTGCTATTTTAACCATCCTGTTTATCCAGGAGCCGCGAACTTCTCTTGTGGCGGTACTTCCCCTTCCCCTCATCACCATATTGATTATAGCCTTTGGGAAACTTGTGGGGCAGCGGTTCAAGAAGGTTCAGGAACTCTATTCCCGTCTCAGTGAGGTGGTGCAGGAAAGTTTTGCGGGAAGCCGGGTAGTAAAGTCCTTTGTAAAGGAAGGCTGGTTCTTGCGGAAATTTAAGGATGTGAACGAAGAGTACATTCAGGCAAACATGGGGGTAACCACCATGTTCGGTCTATTTTTCCCCCTCGTGGGCTTCCTTTCCGGGATTACCTCCTTAGTTGTGGTGCTGGTTGGGGGGCGACGGGTAATTATGGGGGAACTTTCGGTGGGAACCCTGGTGGCGGTGTTTAGCTACGTACAGATGCTCATCTGGCCGATGCTTGGTGCGGGCTTTACCATCAACCTGATCCAGCGGGGAGCCGCAAGCCTTGAACGGATTGGGGAGATTTTTCATACTCCGCCAACCATTGTATCTCCGTCGCAGCCTGGCCGGCCACTGGTTGGGAAAAGCCCCGTAGTGATACGGATCAAGAACCTTCACTTTGCCTATCCCCAGGGAGAGGAGGTGCTGAAAGGCATAGACCTCGATATTCCCCGGGGGAGTCTTGTGGGGATCCTTGGGAAAACCGGTTCGGGAAAGACAACCCTGCTTAAGACCCTCTGTCGACTGGTGGATCCGCCGGAAGGAACGGTGTTCCTGGAGGATCTGGATGTCCGGCAGTGGGATCTGGCTCAATTACGATCCTGTTTTGGCATGACCCCCCAGGATGCCTTTCTGTTTTCTGATTCAGTCAAGAATAACGCCCTCTATGGGCTGGAATCGCCTTCTCGAGAGGAATTACTGCCTGCCCTGGCTATTCACGCGGGACTTGTCCGGGACCTTGAGGAATTTACCCAGGGATGGGATACGGTGATCGGCGAGCGGGGGGTGAGCCTTTCAGGGGGGCAAAAGCAGCGGGTTTCCTATGCCCGGGCTATTGTACGGGACCCGGATATTCTTCTGCTGGATGATGCCTTTTCTGCGGTAGATGCGGAAACGGAAAAACATATCCTCACCCATCTGTTAAAGACACGAAAAGGAAAGGAGAAGACCACTATCATTGTTTCCCATCGAATTTCTACCCTTCAACAGGCGGACCTGGTGGTGGTTCTGGACAAAGGACGGATCCAGGAACTGGGGGCTCCCCGGGACCTGGCACGGCAGAAAGGGTATTATGCCACCATTGCGCAACTGCAGAGGATAAGCCATGGCTGATTTTTTTGACGCCGACGTGATTGTTAAAGAATATGATAGCCGTATTGCGGCTCGAATCCTTTCGTATCTGAAGCCCTATTGGTTTCTTGCTGTAGTGGCCTTCTTTGCCCTCGTGCTCTCCACGGTGGGAGAACTGGCGGTGCCGGTCATCCTCCGGCGCCTTATGGATGGGGTGCTCTTAAATGAGCATATCTCGGTGGCCCAGCGTTTTACCGCCCTGTGGCAGGGGGTCCTTCGAATTTTGGGCCTTCTTCTGGTGGTGTTTCTGGCGAACTTTGGACAAACCTATTGGACGGCCCTGATTGCCCAGCGCATTATGCGGGATATCCGTTTGGCCCTTTTTGAAAAAACCATTCATCAATCTTCTGCCTTCCTCAGCCGTCACCCTGTGGGACGGCTTGTAACCCGTTTAACCGGGGATGTGGAAACCATCAACGAGTTTTTTACCTCTGTTCTCGGGGCCTTCTTAAAGGATTTTTCTATCATGGCGGGGGTGATTGTCACCATGTTTCTGTTGTCGGTGCCCCTGGCCCTTGTTACCTGTGGGATCCTTCCCCTGGTGGCCCTGGTTTCTGCCTATAATCGCATTAAGGCCCGGGATGCTTTCCGTCGTCAGCGGCAAGCTTCGAGTGCCCTGAACGCCTACCTCTCGGAACACCTTTCGGGCATCCACATTGTGCAGCTTTTTGCCCAGGAACGACGGAGTGGCCGGGAGTTTTCCCATAAAAATCAGGATCTTCTGGCGGCGGGTATAAATGAAATGTATGTGTATGCCACCTTTCGACCCCTGATTGATTTCCTGGCCCAAACTGCGTTAGCGGTGATTCTCTTTTTTGGAACCCAATGGATCAGCGGAGGGGTTCTTTCGGTGGGGGTTCTGGTGGCCTTTATCAGTTTGATCAACATGTTCTTTATGCCGGTCCAGGATCTGGCGGAAAAATATACCCTGCTTCAGCAGGCCATGGCTGGAGGGGAACGGGTGTTTACCCTGATGGATGTGGACGAGCACATCCCCGATACAGGCCGGGTCCGGCTCTGTACCGAAGAGGGACCCTTTGCAAAACCCCGTTGTAGGGGAAAGATAGAATTTCGGCATGTTCAGTTTTCCTATGTTCCCCATGAGCCGGTTTTGCAGGACGTTAGTTTTGTGGTAGAGCCAGGGACCATGGTGGCGGTAGTGGGGTATACCGGAGCAGGGAAAACCACCCTGACCAATGTGCTCACCCGCCTGTGGGATATTCAGGGTGGCGAAATTCTTTTAGACGATGTTCCGATTACGGATATCGCCCTTTCGGATTTGCGCCGGGCGGTGGTTCCGGTGCTTCAGGAGGTGTTTCTTTTTTCAGGCACTATCCATGATAATATCGCCCTGGGGCTCCCCTTGAGTCGGGAAGAGGTTATCCGCTGTGCCAGGGCGGTCCATGCCCATGAGTTTATCGAACGCCTTCCCCAGGGGTATGACACGATTCTTTCTGAGGGGGCTACCAATATCTCCGCGGGGCAGCGGCAGCTTATCAGCTTTGCCCGTCTTGTGGCCCATGATCCCCGGGTCATTGTGCTTGATGAGGCCACCAGCAATATCGATACCGAAACGGAGCACCTTATTCAGTTAGGACTGGCAGAGGTTCTCAGGAATCGCACCTCTATTGTTATCGCCCATCGACTTTCTACCATTCGTCATGCCCATCGGATTATTGTGCTTTCGGAAGGGCGGGTGGTAGAAGAAGGAACCCACGAAGTGTTGATGACCCAGGGCGGCCTTTATGCAACCCTGTATCGATTGCAATACGAAGAAAATCTAATCTAAGGAAGATACGCAAAGGGGTAATCTTGCCTCAGGGAGGCTTCCTTATCTCTTTTCAAGATGCAGCAACACCGATATTTCGGTGATATCGCAATATCGGTGTGCATACAAGATGGCAGGCCTGTCGATAAATCAATAAATCTCTGTATTGTAATATAATAAGATCTGGCATGATATATGATATTCAATATTTGACTAAAATAGTATATTATTGATGAGGGATAGGTGTATGAAACAGAACGAAATTGTACCAGGTATTTTTCGGTTATCCGCTCCGGTGCAGGAACCCCTATTTGAAAGTATGTGGCCTATTCCAGGGGGTATGGCAATGAATTCGTATATTGTGAGGGGAGCTGAAACTGCGATTATCGATGGGGTCTGTGGATGGGATGGGGTCCCCGAAACACTTTTTGCTCAATTAGATGCCATGAAGATTCGCCCCCAGGATATTCGATATGTGGTAGTAAATCACCTGGAGCCCGATCATAGTGGATGGCTCGAAGAACTGATGCGAGCCACCGGTTCTTTTACGGTGCTGGCCACCGAAAAGGGGCTTCGGTTGGGGGACGCCTTTTTCAATATATCCTCCCGTTTTGCAACTAAGGCGGTAAAGACGGGGGATACCCTTGATTTAGGGGAAGGCAAAAGACTTGTGTTTGTGGAGATTCCCAATGTACATTGGCCAGAAACGATGGCCACCTATGAGACTTCTTCAGGAACCCTTTTCCCCTGTGATGCCTTCGGTTCCTTTGGTTCGGTTCCTGAGGATCGGTTTACCGATGCGGATTTTACAGAAGAAGAATTGCAAATGTATGAAAAAGAGGCCCTGCGTTATTACGCGAACATTGTAGCCGCTTTCTCACCGGCGGTGCTGTCGGCCATTAAGGCGCTTGCTTCTGTAGAGGTCCGACTTATTGCGCCAGGCCATGGTATTGTATGGAAAAAGGATCCACAACGGATTATTCGTTTATATGAACAATTTGCAACCTGGAGCCGGGGGACCGCCCTGCCAGAGATTACTCTTATATGGGGGAGCATGTACGGCATGACTGCCAAGGCGGTAGAAGCGGCTGTGCAGGGTGTGAGGGATGAGGGCCTTCCTATTCGGGTGTTTCGCAGCCCCCAGGATCATGTATCAGATATTCTGGCGTCTTGTCTTCGTTCCCAGGGGATCATCCTTGGTGTTCCCACGTACGAATATCGTATGTTTCCCCCTATCGCTCATGTGCTGGATGATCTCGGAAGGAAAAGGATCCTTAATCGTAGGGCTTTCTGTTTTGGGAGTTATGGTTGGTCGGGTGGAGCCCTTAAAGAACTGGAAGAAATTATCGCAAAATACAAAATGGAATGGAACTTTTTGGAACCGGTAAGTTTTAATGGACAACCCCAAAAGGAAGATTTAGAAAAAGTATATAACCGTGCAAAAGCCCTTGCCCGCTCTTTAAAAGAATAATACGTGGATATCCCCGCCTCCCTTATGCGGGGGGCGGGGAAAGAGGTTTCTTTTTTTTGAACAAAAAAGACGTTTTTTTATAGCTTCATTTAAACTAAATTCCTAACATACTATTTTTCTAAGAAAGATCAAAAATTTTAATATCATCTTTTTTAGAAGGGGGTAATATGAAAAGACCTAGATTTTCTAATGTTTACTTGATAGTAGGGATATTCTTTGTTTTTTATTCATGTGTTCACATTTCTTCTAAGGATCCAACAATGGCAGATAAAATATCGATAAAACGAGGTTTGGTCGTTATTGAGACAAGTAAGGGAATTTATTTGCAATGGCGTTCATTTAGCAATGATCCAATAGATATCCAATATATTATCTATAGAAATGATAAAAAGATTGGAATGACGAATAAGACTAATTATGTGGATTCTAGTGGAACGAAAGATAATAATTATAAAATAGGAGTATTAGTTAATGGGAATGAATTAGTTTATGAAAAACCAGTTCTGCCAATGTTCCCACTTAATAAAGGGAAAAATGGAAATTTCCTAGAATATACATTGGTACGGCCTAATCCAAAGCCAACAATTAAGTTTAGGAATCCGAGAGAAGATCTTTTTAATGCTACAGGTAAATATTATTATATGCCCATTGACCTAAGTAGAATGAATAGTCTTCAAGAAATTGTAAAGAAGAAACAAAAAGGAACTATTTCTCTTGATGAATATGATAGAGCTTTGAAATCTTTTAAAAGCTATGTTGATACTTTAGGGCTAGATGCAACAGGGGGAAAGGGGCCTACGCTCCGATCTCTGGGATATAACGAATCAGGTAAAGTTCCTTATCGGATAAAAGATGGAAAATTAGTATATGAAATGGCGACTTATACTGTAAATGATATAGCTCCTGGAGATCTAGATGGTGATGGTAATGATGAACTAATTGTAAAATGGGATCCTTCTAATTCTCTTGACTCCATGTATTCTTATAAGACTTCTGCTCCTTGTATTATCGACGCTTATAAAATAGAAGATGCACAGGCTCATCTTCTGTGGCGAATTGATATGGGATATAATATTCGCGCTGGTGCTCATGATACTCAGATTCTGGTTTATGATTTTGATAAAGACGGAAAAGATGAGGTTGTATTAAGAACTGCGGATGGAACAACTTCCGGATCTGTCGAAAATGGGAAATATAGTCCAAAATATTTTGTAGGAGAAAAAAATGCCGCATTTATTGAAGACTATATATTGAATAACAATATTCAAATGTTAGAAAAATATACGTATAAAATACTTAATGGTTATTCTATTTGTTGGGAAGATCCTGTATATAATAATAATCAAGGAGAAGCTGGTGAAGATGGTTACATTACTACCGGTAGCTATAAAGGGAATATTTTGGACCAAACCTGGTGTAAAGTATATACTTATGGACCTGCAACGGGTTCTGGAAAAGAATATATAACAGTTTTTGATGGAATGACAGGGGCTATAGTTGATAGTATAGAATATAAATTTGCTATTACAGAATCTATGTGGGGCATTAATCCTGTCTGTAGAAGAGGTGCAAGTTGTTCCTCTCTTATTTATAATTCTGATAAAATAAATAAAGAAAAGGATCCTGGATATATAGAACAGTATTTCTGGGTAGATCGCAATAATGATGTGGGCAATACTTACATGATGTTTGGGGATTCTATAGGTAACAGGGCAGGGAGATTTCTTGGAGCTATTGCTTTATTGAATGGAGAAAAGAATTCCCCTGCAGCAATAATTGGTAGAGGATATTACGAAAGAACGACCCTAGCTGCTTATGTTTTAAAAGAAATAGAAGGCAAGAAACGGTTAGTAATGGACTCATATTTTGATTCTGCGGAATATCAAAATCATTCAGATTACGAATGTAGAGGGAATCACAATCTTGCAGTAGGTGATGTGGATAATGATGGAAAAGATGAAATCCTTTATGGTTCCATAGCTTTTGAAAAAGAAAATAATAATGATAAATTTATTAAGGTAAAATATGTTGTTGGAGTTGCTCTTCCCAAAGGAGAGAACCCTCCTCCAAAAGATGTTCCTCTTAGAATAGAAGAAGGATATGATGAAAAAGGTAGAATAAAAGAGGGGTATAAATTTACGTACTTGTATCATGGAGATGCTATTCATTTATTACCTTTAGATAAAAGTAATAGACTAGTTTTATTTACACCCCATGAAGATTCTGGGGATGCTAACCGTGGGTGGGCCCTTGCAATGCATGCTCATGATGCTGAAACTGGAAGAGTTTTAGTTGCATCATACAGGCCAGGAGATCAGGGAAGAGGTGTGGCTGGTAATGTTAACCCCACTATTCCTGATAGAATTGTGTATTCCGCTAATATTTCTATAGATTCAAAAACGAACAATCTGGTGAAGATTGGAGCAGGAACAAATGGTCTTATTTATTGGACAGGTTCTCTGGTAAGACAACTTATGGATGATAAAATAACTCAAATCTCAAAAAGAGGAGATTCTTATGAAACAGTAATGGAATTCCCGGGAGTTTCTTTTAACAATGGAACTAAGCGGAATCCTTGCTTGCAGGCGGATCTCTTTGGTGATTGGAGAGAAGAACTAATACTTAGGAAAAATGAAGATAGTATAAGAATATATATTACAAATATGCCTACAGAATATACTATTCCCTGGTTAATGCAGGACCATCATTATCGGCTAGGAGTAGCTCATCAGAATATTGCCTATAATCAGCCCCCACATCTTGGATTCTTTTTGGGATATGATACCTCCACCGAAGAAGCTAATGTGCTGCCAGGTCTTGAGGATACAATAATAGGAACTATTGTTCCAAAAGGTAATCCTATAATTCAGAAAAAATAATTTTCTTTCTTAGTTCTTCTAAAGTTCTTCTATGCCACCCAGAAGAAAGGGTGGCTTTTTTCATTTTATTGTTAAGAGATTAAATTTTGTGAATTATTTTTTCTAATTTTTATACAAGAAAGACGTTTTTTTATAGTATGCATTATTTATTCCTGAAAAGATAATTTACTTGTATACGGAAACTAATAAAGGAGGTGAGAAAGAAATTATTTCTCTAGTAATTATAATCTTATTAAAAAGAAGGAGGGTTTTTATGTTCTTCAAAAAAATTTTATTTTTTATGGGGATTTTTTTTATTCTTAGTTCATGCGTATCATTATCAGAACGAGTAGACGTAAAAAAAGATAATAGTGAGCAAAGGATTCAGAATATAGTATCTAATAAAACATCTTTCTTCTTTGATTTTCAACCAGCTAATACAGAAACTAGTTCATATGTTACTGCTGATGGATATGTAGCAGTAACGGTAGATGCTACTGCGAATTCCCCCAGACCTTGTACTGTTTATTCTCCTGAACGGGGGTATGGTTTTGTTATTGATCCGTCAGCTACTAATAAATCTTTGAATGCTAGAGACCGTGGAACTTCTTTATCTAATGATGCCGCTCTCAGAGATTTCGTTAGTGGTAATTATGATTATACTTTTAAGGTTGATCTTGAGAATGGGGATTATACTATTACTGCTTACGTGGGGGATAGTGCAGATAGTAGAACTACAAGAATAACCATTACGGATTCAAAAAAAGAAATAGCAGTTTTAGATCTTTCAGCAGCAAGCGGTGTTATTGATAAGAAATCTGTGGATGTAAAGGTTTCTAATAAAACCTTAGAATTTATAGTCTCTGATAAAAACAATATCCGTGTTCTGAATTCTCTTTCTATTGTAAAGAAATAAATACATAAGGAGGATTAAGCCATGAAATTTGAAAGATTCTTCTTTTTAATTCTTTCTCTCTTAATATTCTTTTCTTGTGAACAGGTTACAACTGTTTCCCAAACTAGTAGTGGTTCTTCTGGGGATAGCGGGAGTACGGATGGAGGTTCTGTTGTAAAAAGAAGCTATAAATTTGATTTCCAACCAGCAGATACTTCTTCTGCTAGTTATTATACTGCAGATGGATATACTGCTATTACTGTTGATGCTACAGCTACAGCCCCTAGACCCTGTACTGAATATACAACAGAAAGAGGTTACGGTTTTATTACTTCATCGATGTCTTCTAGTAAAACTCTTAATGCAAGGGATCGTGGGGCTACTTTATCTTCAGATTATGCATTACGTGATCTAGTAACAGGAAACTTTGATTATACTTTTAAAGTTGATGTCATAAATGGGGATTATACTATTACTGCGTGGGTTGGAGACACTTCTGCAAGAACTACAACCATAACCATAACGGACGGTAATGCTACTTTAGGAACACTTTCTCTTTCTTCTGCAGCTAACTCTTTTGATAATAAGTCTCTAGATGTTGCTGTAACGACCGGAACTCTAGAGTTTACTATTTCTGACTCAGCAAATGTAAGAGCTCTTAATGCGATTACTATTGTGGAAAAATAAGGTAGATAACCTTATTAAATAAACTTGATTCTAGGAGGATAAAAAATGAAAAGAAGGAATGTGGCTTTTTTAAGCATCTTTTTTAGTATTACTGTTTCGCTTTTTGCTGCAAAGGAAAATGTATTATTAAGGATGGCTTGGGGAACTTTAACTGATTTTGATTCTACAAATAGTAATGATACTGTTGCTGGTTTTGAAGGTTATATTGATTTTGATCTAGAAGATGAATTTAATTTGGCGAGAATTAGTCTAAAATATTCTGGAGTGAGTTCTACAAGTACTTCTTCTTCTGCCTTTTCTGTTGCTGAAATGTGGCTCAAAACGGATATGGCTAAATTTTTCAAAATAAATTCGAATGGCTTCATATTAAAAAATACAATTGGTTTTGGACAGGATAAGGATGGTTTGCCTACAAAAGGTTTATCTGCAGGAGCCTTTAACTTTAGCGATGTCGGTTTTTTAGGATTTGCTCGTTTTGATAATCGAATAGGAAGTATAACCAGTACTGGCTTAACTACTAGTTCTTCTTATGGGTATCCTCCTGTTATTTCTTTAGATATGGGGTTCCCCTTCGCTGTATTACGAAGTGCGGCAATTCCTGGTTCCTGGGTTGATAATAGTGATTCAACCTCCGAAGGACGAAAAAAATGGAAGATGCCATATATGATCGGAATAGGAGGGATTTTAGAATCTTTTAAATATGAGACTTTTTATACTATGAAAGGAAATAACGAGCAAGTATTGTTATCGGATTTATCCTATGAAATTAAGATTACAGACTTAAATCTGAAATTAGGTGGTGGAATAGCTCTAGATGTTGATGGGAAAACCAGTTCTGGTGGTACGAATGGAAATTGGTTGTATTGGGGAATTGATACTGTTTTATCTTATAAGTTTATATATACATATTATTTAAATTGGGGTTTAAGAGGTAATATAAAGAATGGAGAAGAAGTTAGCGTAACCGGTGGGGCTTTTCAATGTGAAACTCCATGGGTAACAGCAAAAACTCAGATTATTCTTGATACAAGGGCATATTCTCCTAATATTTTCAATCTCCTGGGGTTTGGTATTGAGAAAAACATAAACGGTGTTATTCTTGGTCTCGGGTATATTATTAGAGGGAATAACGCAGAAAAATTATCTACATTAAATATTACTCAAGATTGGATGACCGCAGTTAATATAGATGCAAGCTTAAATTCATTTTATTTGCTTGCAAAATTTAATTTGAAATAAAGAGGTTTCATATGAAAAGGTTGATATTTATAATATTATTACCTCTTTTTTCTTTGGTGTTAGTTTATGCTCAAACAGAATTATCAGGAAGGATTTATTTCTTGACTATTGAAGATTTTGATCCAACTAACACTAAAGATAGTAGTTTGGGTGGGGGATTCGCTGATGGTAGGTCTGCGCTACAGGGCATTGTATATTTTGATAATAAAAGTGATTATCATGTGGCACATGCAATGTTAGAGGCTGATAAAGCAAGTCTAATGTATGCGTATGAGGCTTATCTTACCGGGAAAATGGGGAAATTATTGAATTTGAGGGATTTTAAACTTGATATAACAGCAACTACTGGTGCTGGCACAAACAAAACTAGTAGGATCGGGTATCTACAATTTAGTCGTATCTATGATAGAGTCGGTAGTAATATAACAACAGGTATTGGGACTAATAATAATGGTATTCCATTTGTTGTTTCATCTGACATTGGTGTGAAGGAGTTTTCTGCCAGAATAGCAATATCTCCTGGATATTGGACGAGTACTACCGAAACAAGTGGAACAGAAACAATTACTCGAAAAGCAATACCATTCTTTGCTGGTTTCTATGGGAATGTATGGGGAATAAATTATGAAACATACTACACTTATAATGGTTCAAAGCTTCAGGGGGTTATATTTGATGGAACATATAATTTATCCTTTTCAAAGGAGAATTATGTAACTATTGGTTTTGGTTTAAATACAGATGTTGATGGTTATACAAGTACAGGAGATCGGACTAGTGATTGGCTTTATTATGGAATTGATCTTCTGTTTAGATTTAAAGCTCTAGGTTTAACGGTAGAAACCGGAGGAAGAGGAAATGTTAAAGAGGGAGAAAATCTTGTTTGTACTGGCCTTGCAATTGCTTATGGTATTCCGGTTATTGATACTGGTTTAAAATTAATGGGGGTTTTTGATACTCGAAAAAATTATAGTTATAATGTGGTAAATGTTATTGGTATGGGTTTTCAGAAGAAGATTGGTGCTGTAACTTATGATGTAGGATATTATTATAGGCCTTCAAATGCTGCTTCTATGGGAGATTTAGGTATTGAGCGGACTTTCTTAACAGTTCTAAAAGGAATAGATGCTTATTCCAGTGCATTCTATTTTGCTCTTTCTTATGGATTTTGAAATGGAGAAAAGGGCAACGTTAAATTTCTGTTTCTTTAACGTTGCCTGAAAAAAAGGAGAGAATATTATGCGGTTTAAATATTATTTATTATTAGAATTAATTCCTTCTATTCTCTTTTTTTCTTGTACTCATTTTGGAGATTCTATGAAAAAACAAGAATTAAAAGAACAAGTAAGAACAACAGAAAATTTATCTAATAATAATTCTGGTGTATCTTTGTCTAATAATAAAGTAGAAATAAAAAAAATAAAACTGTTTATCGTTGGAGATTCCACAGCCGCAAATGGTACTCCAGATGCAGTTGGATGGGGTAAAAAAATAATACAATATTTTGATCCTGATAAAATAACAATAGTGAATAATGCTAGAGGAGGACGAAGCAGCAAAACCTTTATTCTCGAAGGTTTGTGGGAAAAAACTATTTCTGAAGTGTATCCTGGTGATTATGTTCTTGTACAATTTGGTCATAATGATAGTGATTCTGTTTTTAAAGGAAAAGCTCGTGGTTCTCTCCCAGGAACTGGGTTAGAATATGAAGATGGTTTGCTAGATGATGGTACAAGTCAAAGAGCACGTACTTTTGGATACTATATAGATAGAATGGTTCATGAGGTAATGATTAGAGGAGCGACTCCTATACTATTATCGTTAACTATAAGAAATATATGGAAAGATGGTCAAATTGAAGAAGGAAATGTTTTGTATAATAATTGGATAAAAGAAATAGCTGTAAAAAGAGGTGTAGCTTTTATTGATTTAAGTCTGATGATTCGAAAAGTTTATCAGGAGCTTGGTTATGAGAAGGTTTCAAAATTGTTTCCTAAAGACTATGTTCATACAGGAGATGAAGGAGCAGATATAAATGCGAGTCTTGTGATCTCTGGCCTTAAAGCCTTAGAAGGGAATATTTTTGAAAATTATCTTTCTGATAAAGGAAAGAATGTTGTTCCTACAGATAGTTCATTGGTAATAAATGCTCAAATATCGAAATTAAGACCCCTTCCAGAACCTCAATATCCGGAATTACCAAATTTGATTATAGTCGGAGACTCAACGGTAAGGAACGACTGGGGTGTTGGTCAGAATGGCCAGTGGGGATGGGGGGATATAATAACACAATATTTTGATGAAAAAAAGATAAATATTGTTAACCGTGCTTTGGGCGGTACGAGTAGTAGAACATATATTACGTTAGGTTATTGGGAAAAAACCTTAGATCTATTAAAAAAAGGTGATTTCTTAATTATTCAGTTTGGACATAATGATTCAGGGCCAATAAATGATAATTCTAGAGCGAGAGGTACCTTAAAAGGGAATGGCGAAGAGATGGAAGAAATTGATAATTTATTAACCAAGCAAAAAGAGATAGTACATACTTACGGCTGGTATTTAAGAAAATATATAAAGGATGCTAAAGCAAAAGGTTGTATACCAATTGTATGTAGCCCTGTACCACGAGCGAGATTTAATAATGGAAAGATAACTTCTTCTGAATATGCACAATGGGCACAAGAGGCTGCAAATCAAGAAAAAGTTCCTTTTATAAACTTAAATAATATAATTGGGAATCTTTATAACAAATTGGGAGAAAACAGAGTTCTTAGTGAGTTCTTTCCTCAAAAAGAAACAACTCATACTAATCTGAATGGGGCAACTCTCAATGCCGAATGTGTAATTTATGGAATAAAGACGCTTTCTTTAAGTAACCTTGAGAAATTCCTAAAAAATAAAGATTTGGAATTGCTAAGAAATTATAAATAGGGAGGCCATTAATGAAAATCCCTGGTATAAAATTGACTGCTATTTTGCAAACATTTATTCTTTTGACTGGTTGTGTTGTTCTAACAAGTTTCGAAATGGAATCTTCAATAGCTCGTCAAATGGAAAGATTGAATAGATGTCTGGTAGCTATAAAAGTTGATAATGGTGTTTTTCTTAGTTGGCGTATTATGGCTTATGAATATTCTAATAACATTGGATTCAATGTTTATCGTAATGGAGAAAGAATAAATTCTAGTCCATTGTTAACGGGAAATTATTTGGATAAAAATGGAAATATTAACTCATTGTATTATGTGACAAGTATTGAGAATAATATCGAAAAAGATATTTCAAACCCTGTGACAGTATTCGCTAATAATTATGTTTCTATTCCTATTGTTCAACCATCAGGGGGAACTTCTCCTGATGGTGTTTCGTACAATTATAATGCAAATGATTGTAGTATTGGTGATCTCGATGGAGATGGAGAATACGAGATTGTTCTAAAATGGGATCCATCTAATTCAAAAGATAATTCTCAGTCTGGATACACAGGAGAAGTATTTCTTGATGCTTATAAATTAAATGGTAACTTTTTATGGAGAATAAATCTTGGTAAGAATATTCGGGCTGGGGCTCATTATACGCAATTTATTGTTTATGATCTGGATGGTGATGGAAGATCAGAAATAGCATGTAAGATTGCCGATGGTACAATAGATGGTACGGGGGGCGTATTTGGTGATAGTACAGTAGATTATAGAAATTCTAAAGGATATATACTGGAAGGTCCTGAATACTTAGGTGTTTTTTCCGGATTAAATGGGAAATTACTTGCATATACTAATTATATACCTGAGAGAGGAAATGTTAGCGACTGGGGAGATAGTTATGGGAATAGAGTGGATAGGTTTTTAGCATGTGTTGCCTATCTGGATGGTAAAAAACCTAGCCTTGTTACTTGTAGAGGATATTATACTCGTTCTGTTTTAGTTGCCTGGGATTATCGAAGTGGATCTATAGTAAAAAGGTGGATATTTGATTCAAACGATTCGGGTAATAGTGATTATTCTTGTCAAGGGAACCATAACCTTAGCGTAGCAGACGTTGATGGAGATGGAAAAGATGAAATTATATATGGTTCATGTACAATCGATGATAACGGAAAAGGTTTATATGCTACAGGCTTGGGACATGGAGACGCCTTGCATGTAGGTGATCTTAATCCTCAAAGAAATGGATTAGAGATTTGGCAATGTCATGAGACAGGTAGTGGGGCGACTCTTAGAGATGCTAGGACAGGAAATATTTTATTCCAATGGCTGAATTCAAAAGATGTCGGCAGAGCTTGTTCAGCAGATTTACTTGAATCTTATCCTGGAGAAGAAATCTGGGCGACAGGTTCTTCTTTGTTCAATCAGGATGGTATTGTTGTTGGGGCCAGTCCCTCTTCTTGTAATTTTGTGATATGGTGGGATGGTGATGAGTTAAGGGAATTGTTAGATGACATTATCATTAGTAAATATGGTAAAGGAACTTTATTACAGGCAATTGGATGTTCTTCGAATAATGGAACAAAGAAAACTCCCTGTTTAGTAGCTGATATTTTTGGTGATTGGAGAGAAGAAGTAATCTGGAGAACTGAAGATAATAATTATCTCAGAATTTATACAACAACAGATATTACAAACCGAAGAATATATACATTGATGCATGACCCTATGTATAGGTTAAGTATCGTATGGCAAAATGTAGGATATAATCAACCTCCACACCCAAGTTTTTTTATTGGAGCAGGGATGTCTGATCCTCCTAAACCTGTTATTTACTTAGTTCCTTAACAACATATTTAAATAACGTGAGCGCGCTCTGCCATAATAGTTGTCACCTAGAACAAGATGGAACAGGAGGTGACCTATGGCTCGGTATAGCGCCCAGATACGGAAA